>JABDQM010000391.1 GCA_013042315.1 Flavobacteriaceae bacterium
GCTCCAAAAAGGTTATTGGCTGCGTGAAATCCCAAAGCCAGCTCTAAACCTTCATCCATCAAGGTAATAATTCCCAGAAAAAGCCCGGTACCGATGTAGAAAATCATCACTCCGGGGCCGAGGGTATCCACTTCCGGATTTCCCAGGTGCATCAGACCAAAGAGCAAGGAAGTAAACAATAAGGGAAACCATCGATTTTTAACAAGCAAGCCTATGCCCTGCATCATGTGCCCTCGAAACATATACTCTTCAAAACTCGTCTGTAGTGGGATAAGCAGTACTCCAATCAATGCGAGATTTATAAAAGGTATGAGTTGAAAATTGAACTCGAAATTCTCAGGAGAAAGCCAGACATCTATGAGCGTTAATCCCACTGTTATCCCACCCCAAAGGAAGAAGGCAAACCAAATCCTCTTCCAGTCGATTTTTTTCCTGGATGTCGTCAGTGCTCTGATCGACTGAGATTGCACTAATTTAACCCAGCCTAGTACGAAGAATAGACCCAATGCCAATGGGAAAAGAAGCAAAATCAGAACTACATTAGAGCCTAGTTTTTCGATCATGTCGGCCATCATCACTTCTACGCTCACAGGGGAGTAAAGCACGGAAATGTAATTAAATACCATCAGAGCAATAAAGCCCAAGGGTAAAATCCAGAATTTCCACTGTTTATATTCCCCTTCATATCCTTGTTCTATATACATACGTCTTAAATTAAATTAGTTGACCAGGAATTTTCTTTTTGGTACCAGAGATGGCCTTTACTTACCTCAAGCGGACTATCGATATTATTGGTAAACAAGCTACCTGTGCCCAGGCCCTGCGGCAATGGGCTATGGAGCGAAAATGTCCATTGTGCAATGGCATTTAAGCCTATATTGCTTTCCAAAGCACTGGTTACCCACCATTTTACACCTATTTCCTCGGCGAAGGTAATCCATTCCCGGCTACCGTGAAATCCACCAACCAGACTGGGTTTTAAAATAATGTAATCCGGCTTAATTATATGTAGTAATTCTTTCTTTTTTGTTTCATTGAAAATCCCGATCAATTCTTCATCCAGTGCAATATCCAATATCCCTTCTGCACATAAATCCCTCATAAGCTCAGTCTGACCTGGCTTAACGGGTTGTTCAATGGAATGAATGTCGAGCGCAGCCAGTTTTTCGAGTTTCTGAAAAGCATCATTTTTACCAAAGGCGCCGTTGGCATCTACCCTGATTTCAATTTCTTCAGCGCTGTACAGTTCGCGTATACTTTTAAGAATATCGATTTCTGTTTCAAAATCGATCGCTCCTATTTTTAGCTTCAGACAAGTGAAGCCGTCGGCCAGACGATCTCTGAGCTGTTCTTCCATGAACTTCCTGTCCCCCATCCAGATAAGACCGTTGATCGTTATTGGGGCTTTACCTTCTGTAAAATCCGAGGGAAAAAGACAAAATGGGTTTTTGGCCTGCAGTGATCGGAATGCCTGTTCCAATCCGAATTGAAGACTGGGATATTCCAGCAACTCTTGGCGAAGTACTTCCAAGCCTAGGTCAATTTCCGAACACACCCATTCTAATTTTTCTTCGTAGTCAGGTACATCATCAACACTGAGTCCCCTGAACATGGCACATTCACCTATTCCGACGCTCTGCCCATCCCGAAGGGTAATAAACCAGGTCTCTTTTTCGCTCAAAACCCCTCTGGAAGTTCCGCCCGGTCTTTTAAATTGGAGTATGTGCTTTTTAAAGGAAGCTTTCATAAAGAATTATGCAAATTTAGCTAAAATGGTCTTTTCTGCTAAATTCGAAACTGTACTGAGCATAAATCTCTGAGTTCAACTACTTCAGTTGTTGAAATATTTAAGGCTGATCAAATAGTGATTGATTCTCCTATCGCCAAAAGGTGTAATTGCTTGTCTGCTTTTCTAAAGGACTCTTTGGCCAGCTTATGGTCAATTTCAATATACCCGAACGTGTCGTAATGATAACCCATTACGGTATTGCATTTGACGAATTCGGAGGCGCGAATCGCATCTTCAATGCCCATAGTGAAGTTATCACCAATGGGGAGGATGGCCAGATCTAACTTGAACTGTTCAGGGATGAGCTTCATATCCATGGTCAGTGCCGTGTCGCCTGCGATATAAATATTCTTCCCGGAAGCACTTAGAATAAATCCGCCCGGTTGTCCACCGTATGTGCCGTCGGCAAAGGAAGAGGTGTGAATTGCGTTTACGTATTTGAGCTTCCCAAAGGGAAAGGACCAACTACCCCCGTGGTTCATAGGATGAACCTCAAAACCTTTTTCCTGGAAGTACATAGCTATTTCGTAATTGCTAACAATCGTCGAATTGGCTTGTTTAGCGATCTCTTCAACATCGAGGACGTGGTCCTGATGGGCATGAGTAAGGAGGATAAAATCGGGCTTTAAATCTTTTAGCTTAATCGCATCTTTTACCATAGGATTCCCGGTGATAAAGGGGTCTACCAAAAGGGTGTGATCATCAAATTTTATAGTGAGGGAGGCATGCCCCAGGAAAGTAATTTCCATATGGATCGATTTAATGGCTCTAATTTATTTAAAATTGAACCAAAATCGGACCCCTTCTGTATTTTTATCAATATTTAAGTTGGATTGCAACTGATTTACGAGTCGGTTCATCAGGCGTATCCCCATAGAGGAATTTGCCCGTTCTTCAGAATCGTCGGGTAGGCCTATTCCGTTATCGGTGTATTCAAAATAGCCCTGATCCCCGTTTTTTCGTAAGTGGATGTAAATTTTCCCGTTGTTCTTATCTTCGGGAAAGGCGTATTTAAAGGAGTTAGAAACCAGTTCATTCAGGATCAGGCCAAAGGGTATGGCACGGTCAATGTCGAGTTCAACCCCCTCTGCATCTATAGTGATATTAATATTGTGGCCACCTTTCTTAAAAACTGATTGGACACTATTTACCAGACTCTCAATATAGCCCTGCATTTCGATGACGGACAGATCGTCGTTCTGATAGAGTTTTTGATGAATAAGTGCCATTGCTTTTACCCTGCTCTTTCCTTCTTCCAGGGCCTCTATGGCTGCCTTGCTTCGGGTATTTTTGGTCTGTAGACTCAACAGGCTGGAAACCATCTGCAAGTTATTCTTAACGCGGTGGTGAATTTCTTTCAGCAAGGAGTCCTTTTCTACCAGGGCATTCTCAATAATGTGTTTTTGCTCTGCGATTAGCCTTTGGTTTTTTATACTCTTCAGATAGGCAAACACCAAACCGGCAAAACCCAAAAGAGTAAAAATCAGAGAAATAAAGACCAAATTTGTCCTTTCGTCCATCGCGGCCATATCGCTTCGCGTCTGTTCCATTTCGAGATTCTGAAGACTGATCTGTCTTCTTGAATCCTCCAGATTTTCTTCTGCGATTATTGTGGCAATCTGCTGTGTCTTTATTGAAGATTGGTTTATTTCGAGAGAATCCCTTATCCTCACATTCTCTTTCAAATACATCGCCTGGTTCTTAAAATCGCCTATTCGATCGTAGTAAACAGCGTACAAGCGGTTCTTTTTGATGATCTGACTGGGTTTTGTTAGCTCCAGGTCGATATCTAGATAATCCTTTGCGATCTTCAACCTATTCAATCTGAGGTGGCATTCTGCAAGAGCGAGTACATTTTCGTTTGCTTCTGTAGAAGTACGGCCTATATTATTTTCCTCAATAATTGAGATACTGGTTTCGAGATAAGGAATGGCTTCCTCGAACTGACCCATTTGCAGATAACACTTCCCAATATTTCCTTCGATGATCCCTTTGAGCAGATTTGCATTGATGATCTCGCTCTCCGTTTTAACCGTACTCATGTCATTATGGTACACATCGATTAATCCTTTCGCTTTGGAGAAATTAGTTAGAGCGGTGGAAGTTGTTTTATCGAGTAGCAGAAAATTTCCTATGGAATTATGGTAAATAGCACGACCGTAATAATCATTTTCCTCAAATTTATTATTGGGGTCCATGATATAATCTTTCATGGCCTGTCTGTGAAATCCCAGATTGGAATAGATGTCGTAGAAGGAAATATTATTTTTAAAGCCTAATTCTCTTTTTTGCTTTCGAATTTCTACCTGTTTGTCGTAGAGTTCTAGTCGGGAATAGTTATTGTCCAAAAGATTGAGCAATAATTCTTTGGTGGGTTGGTCTAGTTTGTGTTTTTCGCTGTAGATTTTAGTCGCAACAGCAACACTCCGATCGTAATCTCCAAGATCAAAATAGATTTGAGACTGAATGAGTTGGTACTTTTTTACGGCCAGAGAATCACCACCATTCTCAGCACTATTGATGTATCTTTCTACAGCATCCAACCAGTCGTATGCGGAATGGGTATTGTATCTGTTCACTGTCTCAAAAAAGAAACTGAATCTATCCGAAACAGACTCCGCATTTTGGAATTTGAGCAAAGCATCGTTATCTAATGGGTCTAAATCCTGGGCAAAGCCGGAAAAAGCCGCAAAAGCGAAATAAAAGTATAAAATGATGCCAAGCTTTTTTGCCATAACACGCTTAGTACATTGAAGTAATTTTCTTCATAAAAATTTGGGCTCTATCCCTTGAATTACATCCCTCAAACTTACCATTATTTAACGGGCTGGATTAATATTTGTTGTAAACTGAGGTGGATGTGTTGTTAATTCCCTTTCCTGGATATTTCGTGAATTTTTAATCCTCGAAATACTTTCCGATGGTCGAATTAAGAGTTTCTAACCAAAATCAATAATTTTTCGATATAAATTACCCTTTCGGGCTGCAACGCCTTGGTCTAATGCAGAGTAAAAAAAAGGTAAGATTTGGGAAGTTCGGAGAACACTTTAAAAATAGCAGGATGCAGACTGAGATCTGCTGAAATGTTGTGAATGTGCTTAATTGTGTTGTGAAATGAGGTTTTCTGTATGTAAAGGATTCCTATGCCTCGCTCACAATTACAATAAGCGCAGAACCTCAACCCTGCTACTCATAAAAAAAGGGCCTGCCATTATTGGCAAAGCCCTTTTTAACGAGAACACTATATGAAAATGAAAAAAGTTAATGTCTAATTCGAATACCAAAATACCCCATCATAGGGATGAGGTAAAACTATTGTTGTAAAAGCACAGAAAGTTGTGGTGTAGCGTCAAATTCACCAGAAACAACTTAAAATTGAGAAGTAATTCAGGAACTTAGCAGCCCTTAAGAATTCATTGCAGATATAATAAATTCCTTAAAATCTTTAGATATAGGGATCAGTGTATTATTGATCATAATATCCTTTGAATTGATGGCATCAATGTGATCAACGTTGACTATATACGACTTGTGGGCCCTGTAAAATTTGTTCTTGGGAAGTTTCTCCAAATAGTCTTTTAGAGGAGAGCGCACTAAAAATTTCTTATCTATGGTGTTTACTTCAAGGTAAACATTATCGGCTTTGATGAATTGAATGTCCTCAAATTGAATCCTGTAGTAAAGGTGTTGTTTTTTAACGAAGATGGAATCTTTAAGAACCGAATTAGAAACCACTTTTTCACTAGTATCTTCGGCAGGCGAATCCCCTTTCCCTTTTTCTGAATAGTCAAAATTTGAAAGCGCAATTTCTATGGAGGTATAGAGGTCTTGCTGCTCAAAGGGTTTCACGAGGTAACCATTGGGTTTAACGGTCTTCGCATTTTCCACTGTAGCCCTATCCGAGTTGGAGGTGACAAAAATAAATGGGATGTTGTATTTCTCACGGATGTGTTTTCCCAGATCGATTCCGGTCTTATCTGAAGCGAGGATGATATCGATCAGAACCAGGTCTACATGGTTGTTCTTTAAGACCTCTTCGGCCTGTTCATAAACAATGACGTTATCTACGATCTCATAGCCTATTTCTTCAAGCATAGACTGCATATCGTCTGCAATGATCACATTATCTTCTACAATAAGGATCTTTATGGGTTGTTCCAAAATGTATGGGGTTTATGACGGTTATGGACTCAAATTTACAAAAAAATATTAAACCCTAGATAAAAGAGTAAGGCCATGAAGAAGGTACTCAAAGCCACTTTTTTTAGTTCAGGATCGAAGTCGACAGGCGATTGAATTTGTCTAACCTTAAGGGCATGTAATGTAAGTGGTATAAATACAAGCAGGCATAAAAACTGATACCACTCCGCCTCTACCGACATCAAAAAGAACAGCATACAAAGCAGCGAAATGAGTAATAAAATAAAGTGATAAGCCTTAGCCTGAGGGATTCCCAGTTTTACGACCAAGGTGTTTTTTCCAACCCTGGAATCGGATGTATAGTCTCTCATATTATTGAGATTGAGTACTGCAGTACTCAATAGACCCACAGTTATAGCTGGAAGCACATCAGGCCATCCAAGAGCTTTGGTAAACAAGAAAAGTGATCCCAGTACACTCAGCAAACCAAAAAAACAAAAGACAAATAAATCGCCCAGACCTTTGTATCCGTATGCCGAATCGCCCACGGTATATTTTATCGCCGCCCATATTGCTGCAATTCCCAGGACAGAGAACAATAGGATATATGCCGGATAGCCATTAAAGGCCGTGTAAAGAAGCAAGCCGATAAAACTCAAGGTGATGAAGACGGAGATGCGTATTCCTGTTCTGAGTTCTTTCCGGGACAATGAACCACTCTGCAAAGCCCTTTGCGGCCCTATGCGTTCATCGTTATCGGTGCCTTTAACCCCGTCGCCGTAATCATTGGCCAGATTGGAAATGATCTGTAAACCAAGGGTAGAGATAATTGCGAGGATAAATACCAGTCTATCTGACTGGCCGTAAATAGCAGCCATCCCGGATCCGACCAAAATGCCGGAAACCGATAAGGGCAAAGTCCTCAACCGAACTGCGCTTAACCAGGCTTTTGTTTTCAAATATGTTAATTGGCGGGTTCTATCTTGAGACGCTTGCCTTCTTTGTAGGACGCGACAAAAGCATCTTGGAAGCCTAGATTTACAAGTTGTTTTCTGAACTTCTGCGCTTCTTCAAGGGTTTCAAAATTTCCGAGAGAATAGGAGTAGAAAGGATTCGTCTTCACAAACAAAGTATTATTTAGAGATTGAGAAGATAAGGTGAGGTTGTTATCGACAAAAGATTTAATCTGAACCGAGTATATGGTCTCCTTTTCCAGGAAATTTTTGGCCAAATAGAATTCTTTAACCAGACTTAATTCTTCATTCTCTTTTTTCAGATTGTCAATTCTATCTTTAAAACTCTCGAGGCTGTCGAGGGGAACGGAAAAGCTATTTTGAGCCACTTGGGAATTTGAAATACTAAAACCTGCCGTGTAAGAAGTAATTGCCAGAGATGCAAAAAGGAATATTACGGTGACTCCCGCAAAGATATTTCGCTGTATCTTGCTGCGCTTTAGCTCTTTATTCTTGTATTTGATCTGATCTAACAGCCGCTCATTAATGATTTGAGCCTTGTCGATATCTTTGTGCAGTTCCAGTAGGTCGCTTTCCTCTATAAATGGCATATGTGCAGATTTAAAATGTGGGGTTTAAATATAACCAAAAAGCTCAGAATCAAAAAAATAATAGCAAGTATTTAGAGAATTGCATTCAGTAATAGAAAAGAGCACAAAATAGTAGCACCTATTTTTGAATGTGGAGGGTATTACTTAACCAAATGAATACCATCTTTTTCCAGAGTAATTCGCTTGGCTTTATACAAGGTGCCTATGGCTTTTTTAAAGGTTTTCTTACTCATTGAAAATACCGCTTTGATCTCCTCAGGGCTTGAAGAATCATTGAGATTGAGGAAGCCACCGCTGTCCTGTAATTTTTGGAAAATAAGATCAGCAGCCGGTTCCAATGCTTTGAGGCCGATGGGTTGCAGAGCGATATCGAGCTTTTTATCAGGGCGAATTTGTTTTACATAACCTTTTATGTTGTCACCCACGCTTATTTCCTGAAATACATCGCTGTGAAAAATGAGGCCTCTTTGACTTCCGTTTACAACAACATCCCACCCTAAATCTGAGCGACGGTACACCAAGAGTGAAACTTCGTCATTGAGACTGAGCTCCGTATTCTCGTTAGACAGAAATTTTGAAAGTCGACTCGATCCTACCAACCGAAATGATTTCTCATCCAGGTAACAGTAAACAACCTCCCAGGTTCCCTGCACCATTTTACTTCTTTGTTCCCGATACGGGACTAATAAATGTTTTTCAAGGCCCCAGTCCATAAAAGCACCTATTTCATTAACTTCTGCAACCCTCAGATAAGCAAAACTATTTCTTTTAATAAAGGGATTAAGGGTGGTGGCAATGGGCCTCTCTTCATGATCGAGGTAACAAAATACTTCTATCTTTTGCCCAATTTCGAAGTCCTCCGGCGCATATTTGGTGGGCAATAGCAGGTCATCCACATCCTCATCCCCAAGGAAAAGACCAACACTAGTACTTCTCAGGATGGTAAGCTCATTGTAATTGCCCAATTCAATCATAATTCTATCTTTGGCTGTAATGCTGTCCCCGGATACGCGGCCTTAGCTATCCAGGTCACTATTATTTTTTGTAGACGTTTTCTTTGTCAAATTTTTTGGTAAGCAGATAATAAATCACTGCCCGGTACTTTGTCCGCTCTGAAACGCCGTATTCCTCAATAATATCATGTATGGCTTTATCAAGGACTTCACTGTCTTGTAAACCCAGTTTCTTGATCAAAAAACTTTCTTTTACCCTGGCCAGCTCCTTTTCATCGGAACCTGACACATTAGCCGAATCACGATTGTAAATGGAAGGGCCCAAGCCTATGGTCACTTTTCTGAGTAAGGCCATATCCGGGGCGTGATTAAATTTGGTCCTTAGTGTTTCTGCGTATTTCTCAATCAATACTTCCCGTTGGTTAGCCATAGATTAATTCTTAGTTCGTAGTTATCAAATTCGTCAAGTTCGTCAAGTTATAAAATCAAAGTACTCGAGCAAAATCTTGTCGTTGAGATTCGCAGGTGTTCTAACCTCCAATAGCTTTGGCCGGTCTGAGAGGGTATAAAATTCTTTCAGGGCATTTTTCAGCCCCGCCTTGTCTGTTGCCAGGTGATAATCAAAGCCAAATAATTCACAGAGCGGCTGGGCATTCATTTGGTGTTCAGTCTCAAAAAAAGTTTTAAAATTTTTGGAGTCTTCTTTGCCAGGCAAAATCCTGAAAATGCCCCCTCCCCCGTTATTGACCAAAATGATCCTGAAGTTTGGCCTAATATACGTATTCCATAGGCCATTGCTGTCATAGAAAAAACTAAGATCACCTGTAATTAACACCGTAGGACCTTTGTAATGAACAGCAGCCCCTACCGCTGTAGAAGTGCTACCATCAATACCACTTGTTCCCCGGTTACAATAAACCGACTGACCGGGCTTCATATCAAAGAGCTGGGCATAGCGAACTGTAGAACTATTGGCCAATTGAATCATGGCAGCATTTGGAAGGCTTTGAAGGAGTTTCTCAAAGGCCCACATATCCGAAAAGGGGATCTGCTTGAGGTACTCTTGTCTCCTGCCTGTATAACCGTCACGTACTTCGAGCCATTTGGAGCGGTAAGTGCTATTGGTTTTTGTTATCCCGGGAATAAATGCGCTGAGGAAATTGGCAGCCGAGGTTTTAAAATGATGGTTAAGGGTGAAATAGGTGTCAAACGCCTTATGCTGATTAACATGCCAATGTTGTTTGGGCTTGTAGTTTCTCAAAAAAGCCTTAATTTTTTTAGACACCACCAGGCCTCCGAAAGTTAAAAGTATTTCGGGTTGTAATTCCTTAAATTTTTGTTCTCTGTCTTCCGATTTCTCAATTGGGAATATGATGCTGTCTATGCTGGGAATGATGTTCGGGTGATGCAGATTGGAGGTCGTTTCCGTAAAGATCAGGACCGAAGGATCATCTGCAAGGGATTCGAGCCATTTGGATTCGATTTCTCCGGGCGACATTACGCCTACTAAAATCAATTTTTTCGATGCTTTGTTCCATTGATTTTGAAAATCGGAAAGATCTTCAATTGCTTTAATTGAATACTTTGGCCCTGTGCTTAGTTCCAGGTGCTTATCGAGCGAAGATACCGTATCGTACAAAGGCTCTTCAAATGGGATATTGATATGAACGGGCAAAGATTTTTGAAACAAAATATCAAAAGCCTTCCCTATTTCGTTCTTGTTGTAATCCCAAATTTCATCCTGAATGCTTTCAGCCGACTCTCCCTCAGGAATCATTTGAGGTGCGAAGCTGGAAATAGCTTTAGTGGCATGACTTACATCGAGTTTTAAATTGGCACTGTAACCAATATGGCGATCAAAAACGCGGTCCTGCCTTATGGTTTGCCCGTCTCCTATATCGATTTTGTAGGGCGGTCTGTCTGCTGAGACAACCATTAATGGATGATCACTGTAAAACGCTTCGGCCACTGCCGGATAGAAGTTCAGTAATGCACTGCCCGAGGTACAAAGTACTATGACCGGCTTTTTCAATTGCTGTGCGATACCTATGGCAAAAAAGGCTGCTGCACGTTCATCGACAATGCTGTAACATTTAAAAAACGGGTCTTCAGAAAAGCCAATTATCAGGGGTGCATTCCTTGAGCCTGGAGAGACCACCACCTGAGAAATATCCATGGCCTTGCAGTATTGAACCAATAGTTGAGCAGATGGGATACTCGGGTGTCTCATAGGCCTGCAAAAATACAACCCCATAGCTTGCTTTCCCAATGATATCCTATAATTCTACAGCACCTTGAGAATGGTCCTGCTTTTAGCGATCGTTTCCTGCCATTCCTTCTCAGGGTCTGAATCTTTGGTGATTCCTCCCCCCACGTAAATTATTGCTTTTCCTCCTTTAAATTCCATACATCTGAGGTTGACGAAAAATCGGATTTCCTGCTCTGGTTCTTTCTTTATTTCCCCCAGGAAGCCCGTATAGAATTTTCTCGGATAGCCTTCGTGTTTTTTGATATAGGTCATGGATTCTTTTAAGGGTATTCCACAAACGGCAGGTGTAGGGTGCAAGGTGCGAATCATGCTGGCTACTTGCTGCTGTTTCACCTTCCCGGATAGCGTTGTCTTTAAATGCCATAAGGTTCCGGCATCTGTTGTTCCCACCTCGGAGCTATTGATCTCTATTCCCAGACTAGACACAACCTCTTCGATATAATGGGTCACCAGTTGCTGTTCTTCTCTTTCTTTGGCTTGCCAGTTGGGTATGTCTGTACCCGACTTTTCAATAGTACCTGCCAACGCGACGGTGGTAAATTGAGTACCCTGTACTTCAAGTAAAATTTCCGGGGTAGCTCCCACCCAGCAACCTACCCTTGGATGGTACCAGCAGTAGCAGAACGCAGAAGAATACTCCAGACTGAGCTGATTGAAAATTTGAATGGCTGATTTTGCTGTCGCTACTTCAATTGGTCTTGACAAGACCACCTTCCTCAGCTGTTTTTGCTTTATAGTGGTAACGGCGTTGGCTACAAGTCTTTTATATCTGCTTGCCTCTTCTTCATCCTCCATTTGGGGGTGGAAACGCTTGTGATCTGGCAATTCCACGGCAGGCAATTTTGCCTTAAAGACATGATCGGGTCGCATGAGGATGGTTTGCTGGGCATCATCAAAGGGACTGAAAACGAAGCCGGCTTCTGAAAAATTTGTAGTGAAACAAAGGCTGTCATCAGACTGAAGAATAGCCTTTAGCTCCTTCTCTCCCGGATATTTAAAAATTACAAAAGGCAAGTGATTTTGACGATGAGCGTCTAACTCGGCCATCAACTTTTCTAGCGTCTTATTTTTTGGGGAGGGCAATGGTAGTGAGTTTACATTGAGAAATTAAACGACCTTCTTCATCGGTGATCCTGATCTCCCACAACTGGGTAGTCCGCCCTTTGTGGAGGATACTAGCTTTAGCATACACCCAACCTTCTTTGACGCTGCGAATGTGGTTAGCGGCTATTTCTATCCCCCGAACAAAAAATGACTGACCATCGAGAAAGACGTAGGATGCAGCAGCACCAACACTCTCTGCCAATGCCACGGTGGCGCCTCCGTGAAGCACTCCATCGGGCTGGTGGACCTTCGGGCTTACCGGCATTCTGGCGATAAGGAAGTTTTCACCTACATCTACATATTCAATCTCCAGCGTCTCCATCAATGTATTCTTTCGAATGTCGTTGCACACCTGGAGGATTTTGGCTTTGTAATCGTTCATTTCAAATTTTTGACAAAATTAAGCATTCTCAGATCAATTAGTCATTTGTGGCTAATTCCTATTATTTAAATCAGATTTACCTACAATCGGTGTAACACATTTACTTTTTTTTCGTCTTTTAAACAATTACCTAACTGATTATCCGAATAAAGCAATCATTGATCATTGAACCGACTACAGGTTGATTCGATATCTGTTACTACCCTGCAAAAATTCTTACTTATTCGATGGTAATCACAATAAGAGTATTGTGAATGTTGAATTAGAGCGGCACAGGTATTACTTTGAAGTTTTCTTGAATAATCCTCTATTCAATGGCGTTTCCCCTGATTCTATCCAAGAACTTCTGCGTTTAACACAAAGCCGGATCTGTACAAATCGCACTTGTGTTCTGGATGCCAGTGACACCTCCCATCATTTCTTCTTCGTCATTTCAGGAAAGCTCAAGGTCTATGTGTTTGACACCAAGAACGACCGGCAACTCACACTTACACTATTGATTCCTAAGGATGTGTTTAGTGTGATGTCGCTTTTTGGCGGCTTAAAACGCAAGGTCTATTACGAGACGCTCGAGCGGACAGAACTACTTTACGTTCCGCTACCTGAAATGAAGAAATGGTTAATGCAAAATCACGATTTCAGTTTGTCCCTGATGAAATACATGGCGTATAAAATCCAAACGCTGGAAAAATCGGTGACCAATATCGTAATGGAAGATATTCCTACCCGACTTGCCAAACTGCTCTATCAGAATATGGATAAGGAAACCGGAGTAATTGAACACATCAACGATCTTTCCCATGACGAAATTGGCGCTTTAATCGGTACCACCAGATCTGTCGTAAACCGGCACATCAACTGTTTTAAAGATCAGGGAATATTAGAAGTGGGAAGGAAATACATGCGAATTACTTCAATTGAAGGCCTGAAGCGGGAATTTCAACACAGTCGGGTCTGATCCTCTACCAAAATTCATAAAATAGTCTTAAAGTGTTACCTAGCGCACACTGAGGTATACAGCAGTGACTGTACCTTAACACTAATCAAAGATTAAAATATTCATCATCATGTCAATCAAAAAATCAAAACATTATGAGAACACTCCTTATCTTAGGTGTCACTGCATTATTTTGCAGTTTCACAACTGCCCAACAACTGTATAGAGCTCCCAGCACGGTAGATCTAAAATTAATTACAGTAAGACCATTAAACATTTCATACGTACATTCTGTAGTTGACGAGAGGATGCCCGAAGCGGTTACCAAACTCGAGAATAAAGCTGCCCGGTACAACATCACAGAGAACCCGATTTACGACGGGAATTTTGAGGCCTATGAGGTTATTTTTTCTCAAAATAACGGCACCATTATCGCCACTTATGATCAGCACGGAAAGATCATACAAACCTCAGAGCGCTTCAAAGACATAACCTTACCCGCCTTTATCAGAAACAAGATCCATTCTGAAAATCCCGGATGGACCATCCACTCAGACCTGTATCTGGTCTCTTACTTTGGAAACAAGGAAGTGAAAAAAGTCTGTAAAATCCAACTCCGAAAAGACGGTATGCGAAAAAATCTGAAGATTGAAATCTAAGAAAACGGACTAATAATACGTCCGTGATTGTGAATCACCATGTCAGTCAATTGTGATTGACCTCATTGCTAAATATTAATCATTTTAAAATCATTCATCATGAAAAAAACAGTTCTAAGCCTAATGTTCATTAGCGCACTTTGTATCGGCTTTGCTCAGGAAAATGAGCAAGCCATTGAATTGAAGGGAGTAACGGTAAGTCCGTTAAACCTCGATTATGTATCTACTGTTGTGGACAAAAATATGCCCCCATCGGTACAGAAATTGGAAAGAAAAGCGGCACAGTTCGATGTTACAGAATTAGACATCTACAACGGCCAATTTGAAGCTTATGAAGTATTCTTCGAGCAGAACAATGGTAGCATTATAGCCACTTATGATTCTGAAGGTAAGATTTTACAATCTTATGAACGCTTTAAGGATATCACGCTACCCCTGGCAGTAAGGGAACACATCTATAAAAGTCATCCCGGATGGATGATAAACAAAGACATCTATATTGTGTCGTATTACGACGACAGGGATGTTTCAAAAGTGGCCAAGGTTCAATTGATAAAAGACGGACTAAAAAGAAATTTAAAAATTGATATCAATGAAGTTTACCAATTGGCCCAGAATTAAAAGTACAGCTATGCAATGAGGTAATAAACTGTACATCTTTGGAAAAGCGCAAGAGTCAAATCTTGCGCTTTTTTTTAACGCAGATAAAAATGCTGTTCAAATCCCCGGAGAGGGAGATGTGTTTTTGTATTTTTAGGGATGGATCTGACACAGAAAGACATCAGCTTTACTAACCGAAAACCGTATACTACCGCGAACGAATTTCAGCCCAAAACAAAGTATGTATGGGTTGTATTTCACGGAATGGGTTACCTGAGCAAATACTTCCTGAGATATTTTAAGGATCTCGACCCCGAACAACATTACTTCATCGCCCCTCAGGCACCTTCAAAGTATTACATGAATGGGGAATTCAAACACGTAGGGGCAAGCTGGCTTACTAAAGAGGACACGGAACTTGAAATTGACAATATCATGGCCTACCTCGACGCTATCCTGGAGCAAGAAGGAATCCCGGATCATGTTAAATTGGTCGTCTTCGGATATTCCCAAGGGGTATCCATAGCGATGCGATGGGTGGCGAGAAAAAAAATAGCATGTGATCATTTGATCTTGTATGCAGGAGGAATGCCTAATGAGCTGAAAGTTCAGGATTTAGACCATCTCAGGGAAGCAACCCCAATACGATTTTTTGTCGGAAAGCACGATGAGTACATTACCCCTGAGCGATGGGAAGCCGAAAAAAAGAAAATCGAGAATCTCTTTCAGGGCCGGGCCGACATTGAAATTTTTGACGGGGGGCACGAGGTAAAAAACGAAATCATCAAAAAATTACCGTGAACTTGAACACAATTAGCCTGGAAAATGAACGCGTAAAGCTCATACCTCTGACACAAGACCATCGCGAGCAGCTTCTGCCCATCGCGATGGAACCCGGCCTAACCCAGTATTCACCTTCCGAGATCAATTCGGAAGCTGCATTATCCGCCTACATCAAAAATGCGCTGGAGCAACGGGATAAAAAGCTAGCCATACCCTTCCTTGTGATCGACAAAAATTCAGGAGCTACGGCAGGCTGTACGCGCTATATGCATATCGACTGGGCGAACAAGGTCCTTCATATTGGAGCTACCTGGCTCGGACGAAGTTTTCACGGGAGCGGTCTCAATTCTCAAATGAAATGCCTGATGATTGATTACGCCTTTCAAGTACTGAAATTTGAAAAGATTGAATTCCGTATCGACGAAAGAAATATGCGGTCCAGGAAGGCCGTGGAAAAGCTAGGCGCCCTACTCGAGGGAATCTTGCTTAGAAATGTATATCTCTCTGACGGATTTAAGAGAAATACCTGCTGTTATGGCCTATTTCCAGAGACCTGGGAAGGGACAAAAGCAAAGCTGTTCAGTGCAACTAAAGAATGATGCGTCAAAGGACGTACTCTCTGTCCAAATTTAACCTCTATTTGAAGCAATAAACCCCGGCACCAGGCGTTCTAACAGTCCAGCAGCACAATTTACTTTTTAAAGTAATACTCCAGACTCCAACCTATGAAATTTTGTACCGTCCTAGTACTTGCCTTTCTCAGCCTCAGCAGTTTATCAGCCAATTGCAACAATGCCTATGCCTCGGCAGCTTACAGTCTGTCTCATGCCAAAAAATCGATGGGGGCAAATAACTTTGAACACCAGCAATATTATGCAGAGAGGGCCTTGTCTGCCTTTGAAAAAACAAAGGCACAAAATGAGAATTGTGGTTGCCAGGAGGCCACAGATCCAATTCTGGACGGAATAGAAAATTTAGAAACGGCCTTAAGACAGGAGAAATGGGATATGAGTCGCTTCTACACTAAAAAAGCCCTTGATAATGCAGAACAACTCTTGGGTAATCTGGATATTTGCACTATTGGAAACACAAATGAAGAAGCCGTTGAAATTTCTACCGACGACGAGCTTTCAGAACAGATTCTTATTGCTATTTCGGAGGCAAATGAATTAGAGGCCTGGGAATCCAAGAAAAATTATCAGCAGAAGGCCGAAGCCGAACTAGCTGAACTCGAAAAAACAATACGGGAACTCGTCAACTTATTTCAATGTGAAAAGGCAAAACAGATTCTCAATTCACGAAAAGTAAAAGCAGATGAGGAACTCAGAGCCGAAAGTCTTGAAACCATCAGGGCATTTTATATGTCTCAGGCAATAGCCATTCACAATAAAGCTCTTTTTGCTTTGATTGAGTGCTCCAAGAAACTGGAATAACCTCAACTCCCTTCAACGCTCATCTTTAATTTCGGGAGATTCGTCCTCATAGTAGGTGATTCTTCGGGTAGTATATTGATTGTCTGGCGTGATGATCATCTTGATCCAATTGGAAGGCTCATGACCATCAAATTGGTAAATGTACTCTTGCTTTTTTTCGCTTTTATCCGATTTTTGGATTTTAGCTTTTAAAAATCCCTGCTCTTCGTATTGATAAATGACCTCCCCCGATTTAGCAAAACCCGACTTTTCCAGGTCGTAATCAAAATTTATTTCCCTGAGCTTTCTTCCCAATGTATCTATAAATGTTTCTGTGGCTTTGTAGGGTTCACCTTTTAAAAATTTCTTTTCCAATTCTACACGTAGTAGTTGTCCCTTTTCTTGCTTTTCAGCCGTCCTCAATGAACGTTCAGTAATTCCGTTTACATCAATGGTTTTGGTAACTTCTCCACGCAAGGTATCGTAGGTGATCTGTGTATCGTCAATTCCTTCGATTGTTGTCCGTATTACCGCGGAAAGATTTCCAATGTCATCGTACTTATATTGAAATTGATCTAAGAATTCTCTCTGGTAAGAGTATACGCTTTCTTTCACCACCTTCTTGAGGAGGGTGTCAATAGTGTAGATATGTGCAAGGGAAGTTTGCCTGTCAAGACTGTCTTCCCGGTAACTTTCCAGCCTTTTTTCCTTCAGTAATCCGCTGGAATACTTGTAATAACTAATATCGTAATCAGTATCGCTGTAAATGGTAGTCACCTTGTTCAAAAGACCTTTGCGGTCGAACTCAAAAGCTTCCTTCCCGTAATCAGTGATCACCAGGCACGTCTTCACTGGTCCAAGCAGATCAAAATCTGAAGTAGTAAATACCCTGGGTTCCTGAGCAAATGAAGACCATGTCACAAAAGTCAGGAGTACTAACGGTATTTTCAGAAAAGAGGTTCTTAAGTAGTTTTTTATCATCGATATAAAATTACGGCTTCTTTCATCAATGGAAACAATTTACGTGCCGAAAAAAAAAGAGGTAGCCTAAACTACCTCTTTTTCATCTTCAATATAGAATTCTATTTTACTTCCTCAAAATCAACGTCTTCTACA
>JABDQM010000394.1 GCA_013042315.1 Flavobacteriaceae bacterium
GCGGAGGAAGAGGGATTCGAACCCCCGGAGGTGTGACCCTCAACAGTTTTCAAGACTGCCGCATTCGACCACTCTGCCATTCCTCCTTAGCGGCTGCAAATATAGGAAGCTTTTTTTGTTATCAGAAGAATTTTTTTTGGAATTCTACCGGGCAATCAGAGGTCTAACATACCTAATCCGAATCTTCAGAAGCTGAGTGATAGCCTTCCCCTGATAAAAAACGGAGTCCCGGGAGTAAAATGGATCTCTTCTACAGCCTGCTGTTCATTTCTCAATCTGCTTTCTGTCGCAAACTGTGTTTCATTCCATTCGGTATCAAACAGGTTCTCGACAACAACCCCTAAAGTGATGTTATTTAAGGAATAATTTAAATTCAGATCGGTGACGAAATACCCCTCAGCCAAAATGCTATTGTCCTCATTAGCCGGCCTGTCCTTTATATATCTGTATTGCAGTGAGGCTTTAAGGTTTTTGATCCCTCCAAAGGTCATACCCCCGGCAGATGTAAGATCGGGAGCCAGAGGAATAAAGTCTTGTCCCTCAGGTTCATCAATGGAACGGGCATAGGTATAGTTCACATCGGCGTATAAATAAAGATCATCTGTCCATTGATGCCTGAATCCCAGGTCTACCCCTGCCCTGCTGCTCCTGCCGCTGGGCTCTACAATTCCCTCGTCCCCTACATAGACAAATTCCTGTTGCGACCTCAGCATCCATAATCCGGCATTCACAACTGTTCTTGAAGTAGGCTTCCAGATGATTCCCAGGTCTGAGCCGAAAGCTCCGGGTAGTGTTCTTTCTCCGGTGTTGGCAAGCACTACCCTGGAATCATTGGAATGAAATCCCAGGCCGGTTTTAACAAAGGCCTGGAATTTTGGTGAGGCCGTGTAGAGCACATTAAACTTAGGAGCGACAAACACCTTCGTCTTACGCTGCCTATCATAAGTCTCACTCAGATCATTTTCGTATTGAAAATTAAAATAGTCGGTTCTCACTGCCCCATTCAGTGTCCATTTCCCTAGAGTGTATTCCAGATCGGCAAAGGCAAAACCATTGAGTTCGTCTATTTGTCCAAGAGCGATATTCTCTAAAGTTTCACTGCGGTTCCTGCTACGCGAAAGCTCTACGTCACTTACCTGATCATAGCGAAAGCCCGATCCAATTTCCAACTCGGCGTGCACCTCGTCTTTTGTGTGTAGCTTTTTCTGATAAACCGATTTCGCCCCCAGGATTATTCTGTCTTCCTTCTGTCTGATCTGATCCCCATTCACCGGATCATTGAGAAAAAAGGTAAAATTGGAATACAACTCAAAATCATAGGCAGAGAGATAAGCAGAGGTGCGAATACTTTGGTGTTCGTCCAATGCCCTAAAATGATTCAGCCATAAATTGGACCTCGAAGTGGTTCCTCCTTCAGTATCATCTATACTACCAAACCTGCTGATTAATCCGGCATCTACGGCTCGCTGTGGTATCTGTCCGGAAGCATCCCACCGACTCTGAAAATGGGAAGCACCAAGCCTGAGGGATTCATTTTCTTTGCTGAAACTAAAGCTTCCCATCAGATTTAATCGATTGAAATTTTGAGGAGATTCAAAAAAACCATCGGTTACAAGACCCTCAGAGGCAATGTATCCATCTGCATGATCTGTTTCCAGTAGTTTTATCAGGCTCACTAATCTAAGCGTATTAAAATCTCCTGCTTCCAGGCTAATTTGGTTTTGCTCAATTTTGTCTTTGGTTTTGATCGCCACATGGCCTGCGGTGGCAAAATTACCTTGTTCCGCTCGGTAGGGTCCTTTTTCAAAATCCAGTCTGTCCAGGGTTTCGGGAATGAGGAAGTGGAGGTCTGAATACCCTTGCCCATGGGCATGGGATACCAGATTGACGGGCATATCATCTACAGAAATAGCGATGTCCGTTCCGTGGTCAAGGTCGAATCCCCTCAAAAATAATTGTTCTGCCTTTCCGCCTCCGGCATGCTGACCTATCAATAATCCGGGTACTCTCCTGAGGACTTCTTGAGATGATCTGACCGGGTTTTGCTCCACGTCAATTTGGACCATTCTGCTAAAAGCGTCAATCTTAGAGATAAGAACCACCTGTTCAAGGGATACCGGCGCTTCTTTTAAAACAACAGAAACAGAAGAATCCAAATCATCATTAGAAATCACTTTGGAAACTGTCTCGTACCCCAGGCTGTAGAAATAAAGAACGTCGTTGACCGCAATTGTATCAAACTCGAAGTATCCACTGATATCGGAATAAGTGAAATCCTGGGTGGTTTCGTTATAGATCCCAACCCCTTCCACAGGTTTGTTATAAGGATCCATAATCTTGCCGCTGATCTCGTGCCCCATAGAGGTAATACAATGCATCAGGAATAATAGGGTCAAAAAGGCTTTGGACTTTTGAAAGGAGATAGAGATATGCATAATTATAGGGTTGTATTTACTCTACCTACGAAGAATGATAAAAAAGGTTTGCTTTACTATGTTTAAAAGGCGATTCCGATGTTAATAACTCGAAGCCTGAAGGAGTATTAAAAACAAGCGAGCAATACAAATAATTTGTATCTTGAACTGAATCAATATCTTATATTAATATCATGGCAAATTATTCCCTCAGGATCAACGGAGAACAGTTAGAAGTTGACGTGGATCCCAAAACCCCAGTACTTTGGGTACTCAGAGACCACCTTAATTTGGTTGGAACAAAATACGGTTGTGGAATTGCGCAATGCGGCTCTTGTACCATCCATTTGGGTGATGCTGCGGTACGCTCGTGCCAGCTTCCGATAGCCGTTGTTGGTAACCAGTCCATAACCACCATTGAAGGCTTATCTGAAAACGCAGACCACCCCGTGCAACAAGCATGGTTAGAACACGACGTACCCCAATGCGGGTACTGCCAAGCCGGACAGATTATGTCCGCCGCGGCCCTCTTAAAAAACAATCCCAACCCCAGCGATCAGGATATCGATGCTGCCATGGATGGGAATATTTGCCGATGCGGCACCTATGTAAGAATTAAACAGGCGATCAAAACTGCAGCGAATTCAGAATCTGCCTGATCCTGAATTAACTACCTAAAATAAAGAGAAATGACTAAGATAAGAACACAATATAACAGACGTTCATTTATAAAAGTATCAGCCGCTGCAGGTGGGGGAATGATCATCGGCTTTAGCTGGCTCAATGC
>JABDQM010000395.1 GCA_013042315.1 Flavobacteriaceae bacterium
AGGCACACATCAGCTGCATCCCAAGGCAAATACCCAATACAGGTTGTTTTAATTGAGGAATAAGCTTATCCAACCCGCTTTCAATCAATTTATCCATAGCACTACTGGCTTCCCCCACTCCGGGAAAAATTACTTTATCAGCACTTTCGATAATAACGGGGTCATCAGAAAGAACAGCAGAATATCCCAATCGCTCCAAAGCAAACTGTATACTCTGGATATTACCGGCACCGTAATCGATAATAACAATTTTCATTATATGTCCTTAAAGGGTTCCTTTTGTTGAAGGCAAAATCATTTTTTCTGTATCTCTTTTGACAGCCATTTTTATCGCTTTTGCAAAGGCTTTGAAAATCGCTTCAATCTTATGGTGTTCGTTAGACCCTTCTGCTTTTATGTTCAGATTCGCTTTAGCCCCGTCTGTAAAGGACTTAAAAAAGTGCATAAACATTTCAGTAGGCATATCCCCAACCATCTCCCTCTTAAATTCGGCGTCCCACACTAGCCAGTTCCGGCCACCAAAGTCGATAGCCACCTGAGCCAGACAATCATCCATAGGAAGACAAAATCCATAGCGTTCAATACCCAGTTTTGAGCCCAGGGCCTTACTAAATACTTCGCCCAAGGCGATTGCTGTATCTTCAATAGTATGGTGTTCATCTATTTCTAAATCCCCTTTGACTCTAATCTCAAGGTCAATTTGCCCATGTCTGGCTAGCTGATCTAACATATGATCAAAAAATGGAAGTCCGGTTGATATATGGCTCTCTCCCTTTCCATCGAGGTTAAGATTGATCGAAACCTGGGTTTCCGCAGTCTTTCTATCATGGCTTACAGAGCGATCTTCGACCTTCAGGAATTCATAAATTTCTTTCCAAGCATTGGTTTCCAGGGCTATACAGGCTTTTATTTCTTCCATTTCTGCAGTCACCTCGTCATTGCCCAAAGCCGTATGATTATTGATATAAATCCCTTTAGCCCCTAAGTTTTTGGCCAGTTCTACATCGGTTAGGCGATCCCCGATCACATAAGAATTTGCAAGATCGTACTCCTCTGAAAAATATTCTTTTAAAAGTCCGGTGGCTGGCTTTCGGGTATCTGCATTCTGGTGGGGGAAGGTCTTGTCTATTAATACATTTTTAAATACGATATCCTCCTTTTCAAGGGTAGACATAATAAACTCCTGAACAGGCCAAAAGCTGGTTTCGGGAAAGGCTTCTGTTCCCAATCCATCCTGATTGGTTACCATCACCAACTCATAAGACATTTCTCTGGCGATACGCCCCAGATAGTTAAAAACACCCGGGTAGAAATCCAATTTTTCAAAGGCGTCGATTTGTTCGTCGGCCGGTTCTCTGATCAGGGTTCCGTCCCGATCAATAAACAACACTTTTTTCCCTGAGTTGGCTTTCATTTCAATTCATTTAATGCCGCTATTAAACGGTCGTTTTCTGATGGTGTTCCAATGGTAAAACGCAGACAGTTATTGCACAAGGGCTGATTAGACCTGTTCCTGACAATAAATCCATCATTTAATAATTCCTCGTATCGTTTATCAGCATCGTCAACCTCGGCAAGGATAAAATTTGCGTCGCTCTTGTATATCCGTGTCACAAAAGGAATCGGCGCCATAGCTGCCTCTAATTTAGCGCGTTCAGCACGAAGGCTTTCTATTTCTTGCTGAATAAGCTCGTATTTCCCCAAACGTTCCATGGCCTTTGCCTGAGTAAGTTCATTGACGTTGTAAGGAGGTTTTATTTTATTGAGGACAGCGATCACCTCTTCGGATGCATAGCAGGACCCCAATCTGATTCCAGCCATGCCGTAGGCTTTAGAAAAGGTCTGGGTAACCACCAGGTTGGGATAGATATCCAAAAACATTACCCAGCTCTCCTGTTCTGAGAAATCGATATACGCTTCATCTATGATCACTAATCCTTTAAAATTGAGTAGTAACTCCTTGATTTGCTGTACAGGAATGCTATTTCCGGTAGGGTTATTCGGGGAACAAATAAAGACAAGCTTTGTATTTGCGTCTAGGGCTTGGTAGATGGCCTTGAGGTTTAAAGTGAAATCAGCTTTCATTTCCACTTTTTCGTTAGTCACATCATTTAATGCGGCTAGAACTCCAT
>JABDQM010000397.1 GCA_013042315.1 Flavobacteriaceae bacterium
ATGGAGATCCTGTGGCCTTTGCCAATGTCATTTTTCCAAACTCAACGGAAGGGACGATCACCAATGACAACGGTAGATTCTATCTCGAATCAGACCAAAACTACAATGTCATTCAAGTATCATTTATTGGGTATCAAACGAGGGATATTGAACTTGTCTCGACCGTAAACTACGACCTTAGGATTGTATTGTCTGAAGGAGAACAGCTTGATGAGGTGGTGGTCTATGTGGGAAAGCGTTCTAAAAAGGACAATCCGGCCATCGATATCCTCAGAAAGATATGGGCCAAGAAAAGGATAAACGGACTTCGGAAATTTAAACAATACGAATACGACAAATACGAGAAGGTAGAATTTGATCTCAATACTATCGATAGTGCCCTGATCAAAAGCAGGGTGTTCAAGGGTCTCGAATTTGTCTTTGCAGACCTCGATACTTCACGAATAACCGGGAAGACCTATTTACCCATATTCCTCAATGAGGTTTTTTCAAAGGTTTACGGGAACAACGAGATCCAGAAGGAACGGGAAGATGTGCTGGGGAATAAGAATTCCGGATTTACAAATAACCAGGCGATAACCGCCTTTGTTCAGGACCTGTATTCCGATTATGATGTTTATGCCAACTATCTTAAGTTTTTTGATAAGAGTTTTACCAGTCCGCTGTCACGCACCGGAATCGATGTATACAATTACGTCCTTTCAGACAGTGCCTATATTGACAATAAATGGTGCTACCATATCATCTACTATCCGAGGCGAAAGAATGAACTCACTTTCAAAGGCGATTTCTGGGTCAACGATACCACATACGCCTTAAAAAAGATCAACCTGGAAGTAACCAAAAGCGCCAATATTAATTGGGTAAAGGAGATTTACATCGAGCAGGATTTTGAAGTGGTTAGTGATTCGGTTTTCCTCCTGAAAAGGGATTATATGTTATCCGACTTTGCCCTGAATAAAAAGGAATCGTCAAAAGGTGTTTACGGGAAGCGAACCACAGTCTATGACAATTATAAATTTGATCAGGCAAAACCCGAGGAATTTTACAGAACAGCTTCTGATCCCTTCGATCCAAAGGTCTTTCAGCGCGACAGTGTTTTCTGGAGCAACAACAGGCTGGAATCTCTGAATAAAGACGAAAGTGGAATTTACGCTTTGTTGGATACTCTTAAAACGGTCCCTAAATTTAAGACGTATTACAATCTGGTGAGCATCCTCAGTTCAGGCTATGTGGAGATCGACAAATGGAACATGGATATCGGAAACATCTACAGCACCTTTGGATATAACGATGCAGAGGGTATACGTCTCCGGGGAGGGGTGCGTACCTATTTTGGACAGAACGATCCCTGGCGGCTGGAAGGGTACATGGCTTACGGATTTATGGACAAAAAGGTTAAACACGGGTTTTCGGCCAAATTTCTGCTTGATAAGAAAAGCAGACTGATTATCTCCGGAGGAAACCGCCGCGATATTGAACAACTGGGCTTAAGTCTCACAGCTACTAACGATGTTTTGGGAAGGAGTGTAGCTTCTTCATCGGTCCTGACGGTTGGGAATAATGACCGCCTAACCAATATAAATCTAAGTACACTGAACCTCGAAGCCGAACCCTTAAAGAATTTCAGAATGAGATTCGGTGGTTCCTTCCGAACCCTGAGTTCTGCCCTGCCTCAGGCCTTTAACCTGGATTATATTGACCCGGAATCCCCCACAGGAATATCTTCTGAGATAAAACAATTTGATCTTACAACTACACTTATTTATACACCGGGCAAACGGACCATAGGTTATGGAGTAGAACGGCGGAATGTCAACGATGAATACGCAACCCTGCTATTGAATTACACCAGGGGGTTGGAAGGCTTTCTCGAAAGCGATTTCAGTTATGCCAAATATCAGTTTTCCTACACTCAACCCTGGCAGATAGGTGGATTTGGCCGCCTCCTGAGTACTTTGGAAATGGGAAAGACCACAGAGGCCGTGCCTCTTAGCCTGCTCAATATAATCCCTGGTAATCAAACACTATTTACTTTGTACAATACCTTCCCCAATCTGGATTTTTACGAGTTTGTTACAGATACCTATATCGCCCTCCATCTGGAACAGAATTTTAATGGCCGGCTTTTTTCACGCATACCTGTTATTCGCGACTGGAATCTGAGGGAAATTGTAGGTCTTCGTGGTGCATGGGGACAACTTTCAGATGAGAACATAGCCCTGAATAGTCCGACCAACATTCCTCTTACAGCGCCTTCAGACAAGATCTATTGGGAATACTCTTTTGGGATTAGTAACATCTTCAAGATTTTCAGGGTCGATTTTAACTTCAGGGGAAATTACCTTGAAAGCCCTGATGCCAGGCCCTTTAGCGTAACCGGCACCTTTGGCTTTAATTTCTGATTTAGGTTGACACTCTGCTGATCTGCGTACAAAGTATTGAGGTCAATTATTGCTTTTATATTCAGATCGGTTTTACTACTTTTGCAGCCGTTTTAACAGATAAATAACAAATCAATATGGAACTAATCGTAACCCTATTACCAGCATTTGGTGTACT
>JABDQM010000398.1 GCA_013042315.1 Flavobacteriaceae bacterium
GGCCTCTGCGCCTGGAGACCCTTAATGGAGGAAGGATTGCTTTGAGCCTGAACCAGGGAAAACTTCAAATCCTCGATGAAAAAACGAATATCACCTATTTGGGCACCTCCAGTATTCGCGGAACTAATGGAATTGTATATACGATAGATCGGGTCATGCGACCAAACAGTAACGTGCCCTCTGTAAGCAATACGGCAATGGCTCCCAGCCTGTAAATGTGGTAGTTTTACAGTTTTGGCAAATATTTTAGCGTTTTGCCTCATCTAAATAAGAAAGTAACAACACGACTAATAACAAAGCATAATGAACGCAATATCAAGTGACATTAGGTTGATCAAGGTCTTTATCAACTCAGAAGACCCTAACGACAGAGAGGCCAGGACCTACCTGTCTGCCATTCAAAAACACCTTTTGTTTGTCGACCTCAGTAAAAGTCCTCTCACTCCCAGGCAGTGGGCGGGAATTTTGGAAGATCTCGGGGTTCATCCCAGCGAGATCGTGGTTCCCAACCACAAACTACTTCAAAATGCGGACGGCAATCAAGTAGATCTTTCCATGCAGGATTGGTTGAATTTTCTCGCCTTTTCACCGGAAGTCGTCATGGGAACCATTGTTGTTGAGGGCGACGACACCCTGTACTTTAAATCGCCTAAAGAACTGATCGAATTCGTTGTAGGGAAACCGGATAGTAAGAACAACACACGAGAATAACTCGGGATTGTCAGTGCCAAAAGGTAAGCACGTTTTTGAAGCCATCCATTTCAAGATAAGGCTGCATGATGATGTCATCTTTAAAAGTACCAAGGCTATATCGCTTCCCGGATGCTACGGCTCGAATCAAATTTTGAATCAGTAGATCCGTATCTCCCACAAGCGCATAATATCTCGCCTTGGCATAATCAATTTCACCGTATTGATAATCGGCCCTTAAATTTTCAAGTTCAGCGATGATCTGCTCCGACTTTTCAACCTCCCCTGCTTTGAGCCAGGACATTGCCAAAAAGGAATTGTAGCCTATGTTCTCAGGATCTTCCTTTAGAAGTCTTTGAAAGCGATCTGCCGCTTTTTTATAGTCCTCTCCATAAAAATATGCGTAAGCCTTGTTATCCATTTCCCCGCGAGACATATCGGTCCACTCCTCTCCCAGCGATTGATGCAACTGCTGTAAATAATAGTCTGCGCGAGAGCGGTTTTCCTGTAAAAGGTATTGTTTTGCAACCAAAAGACATTTATCCTGCCAGGTTGATAGCTCTCCTGTCAGCTTTATCGTATTGAGAATGTTATCTACCTGCAGGGAATCACCGACGCGAATATTAGCGTAGAGCAGGACATCCTTAATCCAGTAAAATCCTTTTGCTTTGCCATATTCTTCGAACATTGAAATAGCTTCCTCGGATTTACCCAGAGCAATATCAGCCATCCCCTTACTAAAGTGTCTGTATTCACAGGTTTGGCAGCTTAAACTATCAATATGGGCCATGACAGGATTTTTGTTGTAAATAGAATCAACGGCCTCTGGCTTATTTACAAACTGCAGGGCCATTACCATTGTGCTGCTATTGTTGTTCAGGTCATCGGACTCTATATTATACTCCTTTTTTAGATAAGTAAACGCTTTCTTATTGTCGCCATTGATCAGGGCAGACCATAGTTTAACAAGATTCTGTTGCCTTCTACCTTTTAGATTGGCGGCTTCGAGATCCCGAACCATGGAATCGGCCATTACAAAGTCATCCATGTTATAGTAGTAAGCCATTCTGTGTAATTTTGGCTCAAAGTACGTGCTGTCTAATGCAATGGCTTCATTCATCAGGTTCAGGTATTCAGGAGTATCACTTTCATAATCATTCATTCTTGACAGCACCTTATATGCTTCGTAATTAGGCGGCTTCTCTTCGTATACTGTAAATCGTTCGTCCTTATCTAATAATGCGCTTAGCAATCGTTGCTTGAGCATTTCGACACATTCAAGGGGACTATCCGAATTACAGGTAACAGGCTCTATGGTTTCAAGGGTTTCGTTCATATTCCCGTCCATAATACTGCATTGGAACAAGAGCTGACCGCCATTCAAATAGTAGTTTCCCGAAATGATCTTGCCGGGTTTCAGATAATCGGTTAGTATGCCATTCTCTTTATCAGGGAGCATAGAGGCCTTTATCACTGTGGAGTACTGTTCTACCACTTTCGGAGAAATTACCTTCCCACTACCATTTTGTGTGATACCGTGAATGATCCAATCAACCGCCATTTTCCCAACAACATCTAATTCCTTATCAGCTGTATTGTTTTCAAAGGATAGTACCGCAATCTTATCATTGTTTTCATCTTTTGCAAAGGCGAACAGACCCGGAGCGGGTTCATTTATAAAATTAGCCCTGACGATAAGAGCTACAGAAATCACAGACAGCACGAGTATGGCGAAGAGAAAGGTGAAATACATCCGCTGAAAGGGATTGTAAAAAATAACTCCCGGCAACTGCTTCTTTCCTTTTTTACTAGAGCCTTCCTTGCGTTGCCCTCGTGAGTCGGACTTGACAAACTTCATTTCTTCCCCTTGATCCATTTCCGTCTCCGGCTTCTTTAAACGATATCGCCAAATGAGATAGATATAAAAGGGAAAGCCGGCAATGAGTACAAGTAAAAGATAGGTCATAGAGATCTTCGGCAAACCAAAAGGCTCCCAGATCTCGGAAAAAACCTGAATCAATACCCAACTCGAAACGACATAGATAGACAGGTTTTTAAAAACCTCCTTTTGATGGCACTCCTTGATAAATTCCTTTAACTTCATACTAGAGCGTGCTGAGTAACACTTTTCCAAGATAATAATTAAATTGGTTAGAACGTTGGTCGAGTTTTAGGAATAACTCTGGCAAATAGCGCACTACCAGAAATCATATGTATTTTTTTGGTAACTTCTTGCTCGTTAAACCAGAGCAATCCTTCGTATTATTCTAAATCGAATTACCCATGAAAAAATTAAAAAAGAAAGAGATTAAACAAGAGGTGTTTGATCTTTACGACGCCTATGCCCACAATAAATTACACCGCAGAGAATTTATAGAAAAGTTATCAGTCTATGCCGTAGGGGGAATCACGGTGGCCTCGCTGATGAGTTTCCTGATGCCAAATTACAAAGACACCCTCCTGGTGAAACAGGACGATCCCGGCCTCGATTCAGGATTTATCACTTATGACTCCCCAAAAGGGGGTGGTAAGATCAAAGGCTTGCTCTCAAAACCAAAAAATGCTAAAACGGCCTTGGGGGGAATTGTGGTGGTCCACGAAAATCGGGGACTTAATCCCTATGTAGAGGACACGGCCAGACGAGCAGCCCTGGCCGGTTTTATCACCTTGGCGCCAGATGCCCTCTCACCTCTGGGAGGCTATCCCGGGAATGACGATGAAGGCAGAACCATGCAGCGCCAACGCGATCGATATGAAATGCTGGAAGATTTTATAGCCGCTTTTAACTATTTAAAAAACAGTGACGACTGCAATGGGAAAATTGGGGTTGTCGGCTTCTGTTTTGGTGGATGGATCTCCAATATGATGGCGGTAAAAGTTCCGGATTTGGCCGCTTCTGTACCCTTCTACGGGGGACAACCCAAGGAAGATATCGACAAGATCAATGCTCCACTGATGCTGCAATTTGCCGGACTGGATGAACGGGTCAACGCAGGCTGGCCAGCTTATGAAGAAGCGCTCAAAAAACACGGAAAAGAATATGTGGCTTATACTTACCCCGATGTCAACCACGGTTTTCACAATACCAGCACGCCGAGATATGACGAAGCAGCAGCAGAATTGGCTTGGGGAAGGACCATAGAATTCTTTAAGGAGAAGTTGGCGTAATCATCAATTTAATAATTCACATTATCCAGGTGAAGGGACTGTTGAAAGCATGAATGGATCATTATTATTACATCTCAATGACCCAATATTTCATTCCATTTTAGTCATCCGATCAGCAGTACTTGAGTTTCCCTCATTTGAATTCTGAAGCCAGTTCTTTGAGATACCAGCTTAAGTTATCGATATCATAATCCAGCCTGTCCAAGGTCATGATAACGGGATATTGAATTTGGGTAATATTGGGATCCTTCATTCGGATCAAAGCGAACATGGCTTTGTTGTAATAATCGTTTTTTGATGTCTCGAGATACTTAAATGGTATTTTTTTTCGTGTCAAAAACTTTCGTGTATATTCAGAGCGGGCACAACCTTCCCCATAAAATACAATCACAGGAATGTTTTCGGCATCGAATGACTCCAGGAGTTCACGTTTGATTTCAAATTCCTGTAGTTTAGCTTCATCCGGAGTGGGCTTGGCTTTGTATGAATATTGCGAACTTACGGAATAGGGTTCAGTAGGATCATATTGAAGTGTTACCATAGGGACATAGGTATTTGGCGGTATCAATTTTGTAACTGGTCCGTGATACCCAATAAGATTATCTGCTGTCAAACTCAGGATAACTTCATGGGTTACCTTGGCTCTGTTAAACCCCATGAAGATGAGGGTTGAATCTCCCTGTTCCATCCTCACTTCAATTTCTTGCTCTTGTGCAGAAACCTGGAATGTCATGAGAAGAAATACCAGACTGCATGATAAATAAATCTTGATCATACGCATGATGAAGGAATTTTCTGTAAAGTAGTAATTTTTAGACACATGCTAAACTCACCTTTAAAAAGCACTTCTGATGCATTAAGGGATCGATGATCTTTCTCGATGGTTGTCAAAAGGAGGTGTGAATCAATAAAAGCCATATGGCTATGCTTTGTCTTTATTTGTTTTTATACACTTTCAGATAAAATATTGGAATTCGGGCTTTAGAATTTCGATACTCAGGATTACGGCCCTGGAAAGTAGAGCATAGCTCACTTTAGGGCCGTGATCCTGATGGGGTGGTGTTTCTCAAGAAAAGCCTAAACTGCCCACTCTCATCCAGTATCCCCTAAGACTTTTGGAATTTGGAATTTGGTAATTGATTTTTTGTAGGATTACG
>JABDQM010000399.1 GCA_013042315.1 Flavobacteriaceae bacterium
AGGTTTGGGCAGATCGGGTAGAAGTGCCTATCGTGAAACAGAAAATGGGAAGTGACCCGGCCTCTGTGGCTTTTGATACCCTAAGTGCTGCCATTGCCAAAGATGCTGATGTAGTATTGATTGACACGGCAGGACGCTTGCATAATAAAGTCAACCTAATGAACGAATTGAGTAAGGTAAAACGGGTGATGCAAAAAGTTGTACCCGATGCACCTCACGAAGTGCTCCTGGTACTCGACGGCTCCACAGGACAAAATGCATTTGAGCAGGCAAGTCAGTTCACCAAGGCCACTGAAGTAAGTTCGCTGGCAGTTACAAAACTAGATGGTACCGCCAAAGGTGGCGTAGTGATCGGCATCTCAGACCAATTTCAAATACCGGTAAAATACATCGGGGTGGGAGAACGAATTGAGGATCTGCAGGTATTCAATAAATACGAATTTGTAGATTCCTTCTTCAGTTGAAAGTAGGTGCTACCATAAGTCTACTCTTTTTATTTCTCTGGTCGATTCCTGCCACTTCTCAGTTAGAACATCCCAAAGCAAGCCCTTTTGCCACAGTCAGTCAGGATATTGGCCTGTCCTCGGTTAAGGTGGAATATTCACGGCCTGCAGCGAAAGGACGGAAACTTTTTGGCGGGCTGGTTCCCTATGGGCGTATCTGGCGTGTTGGAGCCAATGAGTCGACAAAATTTACGACAGATGCAGAACTCGAGATTCAGGGAAATGTTTTGGCTCCTGGAACCTATGCACTTTACGCTTTTCCGGGGGAAGCCGTCTGGCAGGTTGTATTTCACAAAAACACCTCCCACTGGGGCGATGGGCGTACCGCCTACAATCCTGAAGAAGATGCATTCAGGATTGAGGTAAAACCAAAGCAAAGCAATGACTGGCAGGAGAATTTGTTGGTCTCCTTTGATTCCATCACGCATAATGGAGCGGTTATGCAATGGAAGTGGGGTTATACCTTTATTACTTTTCCAATTGGAGTCAATACCCGAAAAAACATGTTGGAGGCTATAGAACGGGGTCTTCAACAATCAGTAAGCGCCCAAACGTACTACGAGGCTGCACGATATTTACAGGAAGAGGGAATTGAATATTCCAAAGCACTTCAATATTTGGAAAAGGCTATTGCCCTCGGCGGCGAAACTTATTATTTTTACAGAGTAAGGTCGATAGTGCAGGCAGGCCTGAAAGATTACCCCGCGGCCATAAAATCTGCCAAACGCTCACTTACCCTGGCTGAGGCTGAAGGGAAAGATGAATTTGTTCGTATTAACCAGGAAAACATCTCAAAATGGGAGAAATTATCAAAAGAGTAAAAGGAATAAGAGTACTGATGCTGACTTTTTTGGCGCTCAGCGTTTGGGGATGCAAACAGGAAGCTCCTCCTGCAGACGATGTGGTCTTGTGGGTTCCATATAACGATTCCACAGAAGTGGCAGCGAATGCGGACCATGAGAATACCCGTATGCGCTACAAGCTCATACAGTCTAAGGTCCTCGATAAGAATGATGTTTTCCGGCCGCTGTACGGGGAAGTGTCGAAATTTACAGAAGAGCAGTACGAAGCCCTTAAGCCGCTAATCCTGAATCAGGACATACCAGGCCTACAGGCTACAGTTGCGGAAGGGAAACTGACCTATGAAGAAATTGTTTTATTCTACCTGTACCGAATTTATAGCTATGAACTTGATAACTCCACTACCTTAAATACTGTCATTGCTTTAAATGAAGAGGTGGTAGAAGAAGCCCGTTTACGGGATAAGGAACGCAAAGATGGACATCACCCGATTTACGGGATGCCTGTACTGCTTAAGGACAACATCGGTACTGATGGGATGAACACTACCGCAGGGTCACTGATCTTTGCTGAGAATAACGCCGCGGATGCATTTATCGTCAAACAACTTAAGGCCAAGGGAGCAATTATCCTCGGGAAGGTCAACCTCAGTGAATGGGCCTATTACCTATGTGATGGTTGTCCGGTGGGATACAGCGCTTATGGAGGCCAGACCTTAAATCCATACGGGAGGAGAATATTTGAAACCGGGGGATCAAGCTCGGGTAGCGGCACTTCTATGGCCGCCCAATACGCCGTTGCGGCAGTGGGTACTGAGACTTCCGGGTCTATCCTCTCTCCCTCAAGTCAGAATTCTGTGGTAGGATTAAAGCCTACTATCGGCTTGTTGAGCAGGTCTGGGATCGTACCTATTTCAAGTACTTTGGACACGCCCGGACCTATGACGCGAAATGTAGCAGACAACGCTATTTTATTGGATGCTATGATGGGGAGCGATTCTGAAGACCCCAGTTCGGTAGAGAAGGATTTTGGGAAAGAATGGTACGGAGAACTCTCATCTACGGATCTCAATGGCAAACGATTCGGGGCCTTTTCTAACCTGGTGGAACGCGATAGCATTTACCGAAATACTCTCGACCTCCTGCGAAGTGAAGGTGCTGAAATAATTGTTCTTGATCCTCCCAGAGTTGCCATGGATGGGTTTATAAGCATACTGAATCTTGACATGAGGGCGGATATTCCGGCTTATATTGAAAAAAATTTAAAAAACACGGAGGAGATCAGCGTGAAGTCAGTTGCAGATATCATGACGTATAATCTGCAGGATAGTTTGGTCCGAATTCCATACGGGCAGGGCCGATTTGAGGCTGTTGTTTCAGACACTATTACAACTGAAGAACTTCAAGGGATTAAAAAGACCCTGGAAGAAAAAACAAGAGCATTTTTTAATACGGCTATCGATACCCATGAGCTCGACGCGATCCTGTCAATAAACAATTATCACGCAGCCTATGCAGCTGCGGCAAAGTATCCCGCATTAACCATTCCTATGGGCTATAAGGAGAGCGGCGAACCCATCAGCCTTACTTTTATTGGAAAACAGTTTGAGGAAGCCAAATTATTGAGACTGGGTGCGGGCTACGAAAAGTTCAACAGTGTTCGGAAAATGCCAGAAGGATACCGCTAAAATACACGCTTTTTAATATCCAATTAGGTCTTTTAAAATCCCCCAAAGTTCATTGTCAAAACTAGATGGGCCCGCCAGGTCTTCTCCGGCATCCTCGCCCATTCTAACAACAACCAGACCCTGCCCTGGAACGACATAGAGTTTTTGATCGTTCTTTCCCAATCCGGCATAAGTATCAAGAGGGGCATTGGGAATAAGGTAGCCTGAGAATTGTTCTTGTGAACCTGGCACTCTATAACTGTCCTTTCCATTTAACCACCATAGAAAGCCGTAGGAGAGATTAAGATCTTGGGAGGACGTAGTCATGGAATTGATATAGTCCATATCTCCAAGCACTACATCATTTTCCCAGGATCCCATGTTTAAATTCAACAATCCGAAGCGCGCCATGCTCCTGGCGTTACTAAAATATACATTGTTAGATCCGTTGGTACTAAGCCAAAATCCATTCATACCAATTTTATCTCGAAGTTCCGAATTAAAATAGGAGGTAAAAGTAGTTCCGGCTGCTGCACTAACAACACTTTGCAACAATGTATAAGGTCCGTTGTGGTAGGCCCAACGGGTTCCGGCATCTGCTGTATATCGCAGGCAATCCGGGCTAACACAATCAAAGAAAAGTTCGTTTAAACCGCTGGTCATTGCGAGTTGGTTACGAACGGTAATAGTATTTTCGTTTTCCGGAGCGGCTGAGGTCCATCCTGTTCCAAGATATATTGAGCTTGAATCATCGAGATCCAGCAGTTCATTTTCCTGGGCAATTCCAACCGTAAAAGCAGTGAGCGTTTTACCTGCCGAAGCCCAATACCAGAGACTATCTTTAGTAAAAGAACCAAAATATGTTTCCATCACCATGCGACCATTTTTTAAAATGATAAAGGCCTTGGTGTCCTTTTCTTCCAAAAGAGTATTTAAAGCAGTTAAAGCATCTGTATTCCAT
>JABDQM010000018.1 GCA_013042315.1 Flavobacteriaceae bacterium
CTTTGCTTTGGCTCCCCAATTGTCTTTATAATTTACTTCGTCGGTGTAAATGATATACTTCGATTCAGATCCCGGATTTTCAGGATCGTAATTGGGATTGTCTTCGGCAATCTGAAACTCTCTCCCATTGAGGGGCTGACCTCCCCAGATACCTCCTACTTCTATTCCAAGTTTTCCAAATTCGCGTTCAACATATAGCGTAGCACGCCTTGTTCTCGGCATTGGTACCGCCAAAGAGGAAACGATATTTCCAAAGTTGTCTATGTCCTCATGAAAGATCCCTGTAAAATGGTAATTTCCAAGAGATTTGCTGTACTTCAGAAGTACGGCAGGGTTTGCCCCCCACCATAGTTGAGGACCGAAAGCTGCTTTAAATCCGTCCAGAAAACTCTTTCCATCTACTTCAAATCCACTGATCTCACCATTGTAGATGTCTAGATTAGGCCCGTAATTCGCCTCGGGATAGAGCCCAAAGAAATCTCCTTCATATCCCCAGTGATAATGTCCGGTTCGGTAGAATCCCCTGATGTCAAATTGTTTGGTTTTCCATTCGTAGGACGCATTGTAAATCTGAACACGATTTACATCACCGAGAACCACATCTCCTTCATCTGTTTCTACAACTACAGGTCGGCCCCTGTTTTCATAAAAAATCTCGTCAATTGGATTCTGGGCTACGTTACCAAGGATATTGACATTAACATTCGCCTTCATATTGGGTGCAGGATTTCCTTCCACCCCTACGAAGTATGATTGCATATGATCAAATCCGAGTTGGTTGGGATATACGGTTTCATCAGGATCTGCATTCTGAGGTGTTGTGATCAGGCTACCCCCTGTATTAAATGTAGTAAACCTGGCCTCCATCTTGCTCACCCGTAACATATTGGCCTTCTCACCCACCAGGGCAGCTTTATCACCTCTTGCCTTCAGGACGGCATCCATTAGGCTTATGTTATCAAAATAATTTTCTATAAAATCAAGGGTGACACCTTCTTCATATGGGTTTAACCTGTGTGCTTCCTTCAGGGCATAATAAGCAGCTCTCGGATAAAGATCATAGAGGCCTCGTGGATTAGTCTGCCCTTTGGCACAAACGCCAAACCACTCTTCATTCATGTTATTTTCTCCAGGGGCAAGGTCAATGGCATATCCCCCATTGGCCCATGAAGCATTATTATCATGTACATCTGCGTTTTTTCTGTCATCAAAACCATATTTCCACCAGCCATCACTAAACTGGAAGGTAAAACCTCCAATTGAATTTCCTGCTTTCCCCAAGCCGGCGGCATTCTCGTAGATCTCTTCCCAGTTGCCTACCATATAGTAAGCCTGTGATTTCTGATCCTCTGCATTTTCAATTGCGTTAAATGCATCCGCACCAAATTCAGTAAACATCAGAGGCTTGTTGAGTTTTTCTTTTACCACATCAAACATGTCTCCGAAAGAAACTCCCCTGTAAACATTGGTACCATAGATATCTACGTCTTTACATTCTTCTGCAACAATGTCAATAAAAAGAACATCTCCATTACAAATGGCTACAGGATGTGAAGAATCCATAGACTTCATCAGCACTGCTGCATCGTTCATAAGTTTGTACATAGGACGTCCTCTGGATTCTCCTATAAATTTCTTTTCTTCTTCATCATCCGGAAAATCTTCCGTTTCGGCTCCCTGCCAGAACAAACCGTAGTTATTTTCATTACCTAACAAGTACATGAGTAAACCTGGAGTGTTTTTGTATTCCCTTACCAGATTCTCTACTTCACTCATTAAAAATTCCTGTGTTCTCGGTTCAGAATAAATAGTTACCGGAGTCCAAACCCCATCCAATGTCAAACCATATCTTCCGAAGGAGTGATTTAACATTGTATAAATCCCGTAGTTTTCGTAGATGTATTTAATCCATCTGGCGGGTACTCCTGTATATTGTCTTATTACATTCACTCCCATATTCTTCAGAAGTGACATTTCCGTATCCAAACCGGCTTTGATAATATCATCCGGTTTTTTCCAGAATTCAGCATTTACTGTATTGGTGCCGATAGGGATATAATCCCAATTCATCCCGTTGATCATGAAATCCTTTCCGTTCACGACCAATTTTGCACCTTCCTCATTCTGGACGACCGAAACCTGATCTGCCTGGGCGTAGATGCCCAGCGTGAATAAGAAAAGTAGTGCTCTTAGTACAATGTTCTTCATAGTGATATTTTGTTTAAGTTGAGCTTTCGGTAAAACGACTCTTCACATGGAGTTCAGAATCTGCATTATTTTCATTTCCTTTTTTAGAGTGCTGGTAACAAAGTATTTGTAAAACCTGGATGATTACCGGAAATCAAAATTTCTCACTTTGACCAACCGTTAAACTTATCCTAATTATTTATCAATACCATAAGTTTTACCCCTACAAAAAGTATACAGTATAATTTTAAAGCAGTGTTTTTGCGAATTTGATAATCATCACCTAAAAATGGGCGCTAACAATGGGTTTTTACTGAAGATATCCGAAGAAGAAAAACGTATTGTATAGGTGATGTTGTGGTAAGAAGATAATAATGTATAGAATGTTATAGCGTCAGAATATAGTCGGTGAGGTTAGAATCATGGGTTAAATTCATTTTCTTTCGCAATCTATAACGTTTGATTTCTACACTTCTGGGTGAAATGTTGAGAAGTGGGGCTATTTCTTTGGAGGATAAATTGAGTCGTAAATAAGCACATAATTTAATGTCGTTAGGGGAGAGATTCGGGTGGGCTTTCTTCAATTTCTTAAGAAATTTCTGGTCTGCATGGTTAAACGCTTTCATAAACATCTCCCAGTCATCGTTCCGATTGATACTTTTATCGATGATTTTTACAATCTGCTTCACCGAAGTCGTCCCATCGTCTTCTGAACTGAGTAATTGCTCTTTAACCTTCGACAAAAGTTCATTCTTTCTTATAATACTAAGTGTAGATGCCGCCAACTCATTATTCTTGTTTTTAAATTTCTTCTTAAGCTGTTTGTTTTTCAGCTTGATAATTTCCTTATCATTTCGTGCCTTCGCCAATGCCATTTCCCTTTTGTTTTCTTCGATGAGCGCCTGTTGATGTCCCCTGTAATAGCGCCTGTAAGTTCTGTGAATTAATACGGATCCTACTACGGCAAGAAGAAAGTAGCTCATAAAGGCCAGTCCGGTGAGGTACCACGGTCTGGCAATTGAAAATGAATAACTGGCCGTATTCAGAGATTCGCTATTGCCGGCCCTTCCCCTTACACTGAAGGTATACGATCCATGAGGTAAATTAGAATAGGTAACTGAGGTATTTTCAGTCCAATCACTCCAATCATCATACATCCCCTGAAGTTGATATTGGTATTGTGGTTTAACAAGGGCCTTGTATTCGGGAGAATAGTAATGAATCTGCAGGTTGTTTTCCTTATTTCTGAATTCACCTTCATCTCTGGGATCAATAATGAAATTATTCACGTTATTTTCGCTCCTGTCAGATACAGAGATCTCACCCAGGCGAATTTCGAAATTTCCCTCTGAGATCATCTCTGTATTAAGCCTCACATAACCATTGCTTGTACCTATAAAATAGTCCCCGTTATCTCCCGGTCCATAAATGGATTCATAACCTCTGATTCCTCTTCTTTCTATTTCTGTTAGTGGGATAGTTCGAATAACATTGCGATTATCAAGATTGCCCCGGGTAACATAACTGATGTTCTTCTCGGTAAACACCCAAAGGTTTTCCCCTAAATTATCTGTAATCAATCTACCAGATACGTACTGTCCTTCATCGAATATCTCACTCAGCAAAGTGTCTTTTTCAAATCCTTTTTTTGAAGCATCAAACTTAAAGATCCCCTCCTTATATGCAAAGAGGATGTCGTCCCGGTATTTGACCAGACCTGAGTTTACACCCCGATGTACCGTATCAACTTCTATTGCTTGCGCTTCCCTAAAGTCCTTATCTACTTTAATTCGGAATAAACCTTTGTATTCGTGATTTACGAATATTTCATAGTTCCGTATCTCAAAAAACCTGGAGGAGTGATCAAAATTTTCCAGGGAATTTCTCAATCCCCATTCGCCCTGGTTAAATTCCAAAATATTTAGTCCCCCATAATTACCTTGCATCAGCAAATCAGATCTGTCCGGGATCTTACTAATCTTCCACGTACCCGGTATTCCGGCAATTTTCCTTGCTTTTTTATTCTCAATTTGAAATGTCCCTTCATGATGACCACAAAACAACGTACCATTAAAAACTTCCAGCGTCCATACCTGTCCTTCAGTACCGGGAATCATTGTAAAGCCAGATTCTGAGGAGGGATTTTTATAAAATAATCCCTGATTGGTACCCAGATAGAGAATATCATCAAAGGACTGTATCGCATAAACACTTCCCGTGAGTCCGCTCAGATCCTGATATATCCTGTAAGGAGAATTAAGGTTGAGAAAGCTAATTCCGTTATCAAGACCTAACCAGAGGGTCCCATCCATATCTTCGCATACAGACAGGACGGTGTTATTTTGAAGTCCGCCCGACTGATCCACCTTAAATATCAGAGAACCTTCTTCGTCGAGGAGGATTAATCCATTGGAAATCGTTCCAAGCGCGTAGTTTTTATTACTCAATTGTTCTGCAGAATACACGCTCATCTCCGATATCAATGAATTTGCACTGGCATTCCAGGAAGCCAGGACACCGTCCCTGATGGTATAAAACCCATTGTGATGGGTGAGAATCAGAACGTCCTCATCCCTTTCAAAAATATTAACTACCTCATCATCCTGAAAAATATCAAAGTCGTACACCAAAACTGCCTTCCCATTTTCTATTTTGAATATTCCTTCATTGAGTTTTTGAAAATAAAGTGTCTGTCCGATCTTAAATACCTTGGGCAGGGAACTATCAGATTCTATCCATTTAATTGAATTATCCTGCAGATTGTACAAATAGATCCTATCGAGAGAATGAAATGCAATGAATCGATCTAATTTTATAATATTCCAGAATTCTTCATCCGGCAGGAGGTCTTCCTTAATTGAATTTGACAATGAAGAATATTGTAATACTCCCATTTCTTTCCTCTCCCAGTATCCAAATTCCATATATCCCCCGGTATACACTTTATCTCCGAGGGCATTGACCGATCTGACTATACTTTCATTGGGTAAATCGTACTGATCCCATGAGGCACCATTAAATTCTAACAGCCCCTTGCTATTGGCGATGTACAAATGTTTGTTTTCAGCCTGGGAAATAGACCAGTTCTGGTTCTCGGCATTGTAGTCCGAAGGAGCGTAATTGTGGATAGGGGGAAGTTCCTGTGCGAGGCAAATCACACTGAAACAAAAGGTGAGTACTGTTAAACCTACTCTCAAAAAGGTATTATTTATAAGGTTGATCCGGGTCTCTGAACGGATAACGGCAAGAAAGTAACAAAACACTGTCCTCAGACCAACTCGGCATTTAAACCTGCCTGGAGCAATTTGCTGCAGCGTGGTTTTAAATCATCGTATTCTCCTGTTTTTACGGTACATTTCCCGTTGTAATGAACGATAAGAGAACATTGTTCTGCCTGTTCCGGGGTATGGTCGCAAACACCAATAAGAGTTTCGATAACGTGAT
>JABDQM010000021.1 GCA_013042315.1 Flavobacteriaceae bacterium
CGTATAATAGAGTACCCTCACCTGGGGGATCAAACTGTTTCAAAGCTATGGACAATTTTGCATCGGTACTGCTGCTCGCCTTTGGATTCCTGAAATGGTTCGCCAGAAGGGGCAAAAGTGTCGACGGAAAAATTTCAGGACGTAAAAAGGGAAGCATGAGTTGCTGGAAAGTGTATTTCCATTCCTTACCATGAGGTTTAATTCTTCTCCCGTAATCTTCAAAGGCCACTAAGTGAGCAATCTCATGGACCAGGGTAATGAGAAACCGATATGGGTTTAAATTAGCATTTACGGTAATCTGATGACTTCCATCTGGCAATAAACGATAATCTCCATGACGGGTTACCCTTTCATTCACTACTTTGAGGTTCACGGAGTGAGTTCGTATGAGTTCAAAACAGGGAGCTACAGCATAGTCCGGTAAATATTTTTGTAAAACAGAATCCATTGAAACAAAAATAAAGGTTCTTGGATTAGTTCTTCTTTAGGAGGAGAAATAATATAAAATACTCTTCAACATCAGTTGCCTCTGAGTTCATGCTTTGTTGTTTCATTAGAGATCCGCAAATAAAGTTGGGAAGGTTTTATAAACTGCTTTCCTTACGGAGTGGAATTGGAAACCTGCAGGAGTTTGCCATTGTAAAGAGAATGGCCGTTTAGGGCAAAGTCCATAATATAAGAGGCCATTTGTTCAGCGGTTACCGGGGCCTTATACCCTGGGAATGCCTCTTCAAGCATCTCGGTCTGTACGGCGCCCAAAGCCAGCACATTAAAGGAGGGGCCGGTTTCTTTGTATTCTTCAGCTAGCAATTCGGTAAGCGTGATCACGGCTCCCTTACTGGAACTGTAGGCAGCTAATCCGGGGAATTTAGCACTGCCTTGTACACCACCCATAGAACTGATTGTTAGTACATGACCTTTTTTTGACAGATATGGTAAAACCTTTCTCGTCAATGCGGCAACACCAAATACATTTACCTTATACACTTCTTCAAATTGTTCAGTAGTAGTGGTCTCAAAGGAGTTGTTGATGAGCATCCCCGCATTGTGAATAAGGATATCGACTTTTTTCCAATGGTCTTCAATGAACTCGCCGACTTTAGTCAGGGAGGATTCCTTTGAAATATCAAAAGGGAAGCAATGCAGTTTCTTTAGTTTTAATGCTCTTACAGGCTCATCATTTCTCGATAAGGCTAAAACCTCGTGACCTGCGTCCGAAAACAGTTGGGCAAGCTGGTATCCTATTCCTCTGCTACAACCTGTAATAATTACCTTTGCCATTAGTTCAGAACGATTTCTTTTGTATCTGCATTAACTATTCCCTCAACGGCGGGAATCATCTTATTGACCACTCGTGCCATATGTTCAAAATCCATGATTTGTGCTTCATCCCCTACCTGGTGATAATGTTGAAAATTTGTAAAGTCAAATGTTGAAAAAGTATGTGCCGGAACCTCAAAAGCCTTGTAAAAAGGATAATTGTCTGAGCGTTGAAAAAGATTGAACTCTTCCGCGGTAGGCAGGAAACCTACCACCTTTTCCCCCGCGTGTGAATTACTCACCTCAGCGATATTCGATTTTTTATATCCACTCACATAAACCATATGATCTTTCTCTATCATAGGCACTCCGGTCATTTCATAATTGAGGACCGAATAAAGGTTTACCCCGTTGGCCTTCATTTTTCGCGCCAGGTGATCAGAACCTTTCAGTCCTTTTTCCTCTGCACTAAACCATGCAAATACCAAGGTTCGTCTGTTTTTTTTCGCCTTTGCAAAATAACGCGCCAATTCCATAACCGTAGAACTGCCACTGGCGTTGTCGTTAGCTCCATTAGCAATAGAATCACCCTCTTTGGCCGTTCGGACACCAATGTGGTCGTAGTGAGCTCCGATGATTACTACTTCATTTCTCAAGACGGGATCATTTCCCCTGAGGACGCCTACGATATTGTATGCTGCAGGTTCAAAATTATCCAGGGTATCCTGAAAGGATTCGAAATAAGGAGCTATATCCTGCTCCTTTAAAAAGTTCATAATATAAACAGCCGCCAGATCTATGCCTTCCGACCCGGTATCCCTCCCTTTTAATTCATCGGAAGCGAGATAATTCATATGTGCCTCCATTTCTTGGTTGGAGGAAAAATTTGATACATCAATAGGTGCATTCTTGGTAGCCTTACAAGCACCAAAGAAAATAGCTAGAATAACAAGAAGGTAGATTCTATTCATAAGATAGTTTTTGTTACCAAAAAAAGCATTCATCGTTGAGTTGAATGCTTTTAAAATGGCTCTTTTCATTATAGGTAATTGGTTCAGGCCAACATCGTTACAGGGTTTTCTATATAAGACCTTAGTGTCTGCAAGAACTGCGCTCCTGTAGCCCCATCAACCGTTCTGTGGTCACAAGCGAGTGTCAATTTCATCGTTTTACCCACTACAATTTCTCCGTTCTTTACCACAGGCTTTTCTACAATTGCCCCAACCGATAATATAGCACTATTAGGCTGATTGATGATCGAGGTGAATTCCAGAATGCCAAACATACCCAGATTCGAAACTGTAAAGGTACTTCCCTCCATCTCGGCCGGAGTTAATTTCTTGATTCGGGCCCTTCCTGCCAGGTCTTTTACTGCGGAACCTATCTGAGTTAGGCTCATCTGGTCAGCAAATTTCAGCACAGGCACTACCAGTCCGTCTTCCACTGCTACCGCTACGCCGACATGAATATGCTTGTTAAAACGAGTCGTATCACCGTTCCAGCTGGTATTAACCTGCGGATGTTTTTGCAGAGCAAGAGCACAAGCCTTTACTACCAGGTCATTGAATGACACCTTGGTATCAGGCAGATCGTTGATATAAACCCTTGATTGTGCAGCATTGGCCATATCCACTTCTATGGTAAGGTAGTAGTGAGGTGCCGTAAACTTTGATTCACTCAGTCTTTTGGCGATCACCT
>JABDQM010000036.1 GCA_013042315.1 Flavobacteriaceae bacterium
TGGTTTTAGCAACATAGGAATGTTCGTAAAAGGCAGAATTGTACATTCCCGGAGTAATAACCACCGTATTGGGGCTGTCTACGCCTTTTGGCTTTACCGATTCGAGCAGGTCTAAGAGGTTTTCGGCATAATTGGTGACGGTATGGGTTTCGTAATGATTAAAGACTCCAAATAACGCTCGTTTTAATGCTGTGCGGTTGCAAATCACATAACTCACACCAGACGGACATCTTATATTGTCTTCAAGGACGTAGTATTTACCGTCTTTGTGTTTTATGATATCGGTCCCAGATATGTGATTGTAGATGCCCCCAGGAGGATCAACACCCATCATCTGATGCAGGTAGTTCTCCGATGAACTGATCAGTTCAAGCGGCACTATCCCTTGTTTTAAGATCTTTTTATCGTGGTATATATCGTGCAGGAACAGATTCAGGGCCCTGCTTCTCTGGATAGCCCCCTTCTCGATAACGTCCCACTCCTCCGCGTCAATGATCCTTGGAAAGAGATCAAACGGAAAAATCTTTTCTTGCATTTCCTTATCGTCATAGACCTGAAAAGTAATGCCTTGATTAAAAAAAGACGACTTAGCCTTTTCGTTTAAGCGCATATAATCTTCAATAGAATGCGCTCCGTAGAGGTTAAACAACTTTTGGTAAATCTCCTTCACCTTGCCATTAGTGTCGTAGAGTTCGTCAAATAGGTCGTGATTTCGTTCGTAAGATGAAAAAATAGTGCTATCCTGGACCGGCATATCGATTACTTTGGTGAGATAGGGAATATAGCTTAAAATGAATGAAATCGAAACTCTAAATCTGTAATTATTCGCACGGTTATTTACTGAATCTTCAATTAGTGAGATTCGCGTCCCGAGGAATTTTTAAATCAATTTAGTAAAGCACTCTGCAGTTTACTTCTAATTTGTATAAATTTAGGCTCTAAACTTTTGAGATGAAAAGAACACTACTCCTAATTACAATTCTAAGTGCATTCAATGCTCTGGGACAGATCACAGATAAACTAAAGGATTTTCAGAAATACGATGGCTTTTTTCCATTCTATTACGATTCTTCAAATGACAAGGTATACCTTGAAGTAAAGGAGCTGGAAAAAGATTTTCTCTATGTGTATTCGCTTAGTAGCGGTATCGGAAGTAACGATATAGGTTTGGATAGAGGACAGCTTGGAAATGAGCAGGTTGTATTCTTTAAAAAGGCTGGAAATAAACTACTGTTAATTCAGCCAAATCTAAAATACAGGGCCCTTACAGACAACGCTTTAGAAAAGAAGTCTGTTGAACAGGCCTTTGCCAAATCTATCTTATTCGGTTTTAAAATAGAAGAGGAGAAAGACGGAACTTATTATATTGATCTTACCGATTTTCTCATGCAGGATGCACATGGCGTGACTGAGCGACTAAAGCGATCTAAACAGGGTAGTTACAGTCTTGACAAGTCGAAGAGTGCCTTTAACCTCGAGCGGACCAAAGCATTTCCCGAAAATATTGAATTTGATCTGATGCTTACCTTTAAAGGGGCACCTACAGGCAATTATATCCGTTCCGTAGCCCCTAATCCCGAACTAGTCACGGTTTCCCAGCATCACTCTTTTATCTCATTACCCGATGATGGTTTTGCCATGAGGGATTTCGATCCTCGTTCCGGATCCTATCCCTTTAGCTACTACGATTATGCTACGCCTGTCCAGGAGTCTCTGATCAAACAGTTTGTAACCCGCCATCGCCTGGAGAAGCAAGATCCTAACGCGGCTTCGAGTCAGGCCGTTGAACCCATAGTCTACTATTTAGACAACGGTACCCCGGAACCGGTGCGCTCTGCTCTACTCGAAGGGGGAAGATGGTGGAACCAGGCCTTTGAGGCCATAGGCTACCAGGACGCTTTCCAGCTTAAAATGCTGCCTGATGATGCCGATCCTTTAGATGTACGGTACAATGTGATTCAATGGGTCCACCGATCTACCAGAGGATGGAGCTATGGCAGTAGTATCACAGACCCCAGAACGGGAGAAATTATCAAAGGTCACGTTAGCTTGGGAAGCCTCAGGATCAGACAGGACTTTCTGATCGCTCAGGCCCTTATGGACAAGCCTTTTGCAGAAAGGGACGATAATGATGAGGCTATGCTCAATATGGCACTGGCGAGGATCAGACAGCTTTCGGCTCACGAAATTGGCCATACACTGGGCTTTGCACATAATTTTGCCGCCAGTACTAACAATCGCGCTTCGGTGATGGATTACCCGCACCCCTATATCAGCCTGAAGAATGGGAAAATCGATTTTTCTGAGGCCTACGACACGGGCATAGGAGAGTGGGATAAAGTGACCGTTGCTTATTCCTATTCCGATTTCCCAGCAAATGCTGATGAAAAAGAAGCGTTGAATGCGATTCTTAAACAATCTCATCAGCAGGGTCTCCGGTACATTTCTGATCGTGATTCCCGACCTATGGGAAGTGCACACATCCTCGGTCATTTATGGGATAATGGAGGTAGTGCCAGTTCAGAATTAGACCGATTACTAGAATTGCGCGGGGTGGCCATAGAAAATTTCTCCATAGATAACATTCGCAGTGGAGAACCTAATTCGGTACTGGAAGACGTTTTTGTTCCCTTGTATTTTTTACATCGATACCAAACTGAAGCGGCTGTGAAGAGTATTGGAGGATTAAATTATAACTACGCGGTTAAAGGGGACGGACAAACGGTAGTGGAAACCCTCCC
>JABDQM010000042.1 GCA_013042315.1 Flavobacteriaceae bacterium
CCTTTGTGAAGCCGTCGGCGTCGTTTATTAAGAGACCGATGACCGACATGGCAATGGGCAGCATGACGACGGTACTCGCCGTATTACTAATCCACATACTCAGCGAAGCTGTGGCGATCATAAAGCCCAGTACGACTTTGTTGGGTGTTGTTCCCGTGATTCTGATAATGGTAAGGGCTATCCGCTTGTGCAGGTTCACCTTTTCCAAGGCAAGTGCCAGTACAAAGCCACCAAAGAACAAGAAAATAATTGGGCTGCCGTAATTAGCCCCTACTTCGGATATTTCCATCACATTAAGGCTGGGAAATAACACCAGAGGGAGGAGGGCAGTTACCGAAATTGAAACCGCCTCGGTGATCCACCAGATGATCATCCAGGATGCAGTGGCGATCACGGCATTGGCGTACTCCTTCCCGGGAAGTAGGTCGGGTAAATTAATGAGGATTATAAAAATAAGCGGCCCGAGGAAAAGACCTATTTTTTTACTCAATGCCATGTAACTCTATTTATGCCCTAAGCTATACTTAAATTTTTAGTTAGGAAAATAAAAAAGGGAGCGATTCGCTCCCTTTTTAGAACATGGCATCCAACCCTTACGGGCTTAGATCAATGAGTTTCAAATCATTGTCACAAGCGCCGTAGAAGATTTTTATTTCACTTTCATGATCGTACCCTGCGATAAAAAAGAGCACATTGTCTTTTTTAACCAGTTCAGGAAGGTAATTTCCATTGTACTTTAATTGCGCTGTTTGAGTTCCCTGAGCATTGAATTTGCGCAGGTATTCATCTGTAGAGATCACAAATGAATCTCCCAGTTCAATAGCGGCTTGAATTGTAGAACTGCCTTCGAAGTAAGATTTACTAACCGTATTTCCTTCGACATCGGTTACCCTTAGCTCTCCATGGCTATACATGACCAGATTTCCATTGCTGAGCTGAGTAAGTTGATAGCTTCCATTGAGCCCGTTACAGTCTGTAACAGCTTCGGAGATGGACGTATCTTCGTAAATCACATGTGAGGTTACATTCAGATCATTATCCATAAATACCAACAAAGGATTATAATCTGACACATATGGGAGAGACATGTTCTTTGAGAAGACTCCCCCAAATGCGACATAACCACCATCTACGGCAATCATATCTCCAATCATGGAATCTGAAGGGCCGAAATTATTCAATACTACTTCAAACGCGTCCCCACTGCTATTTCGCTTTTCTATGGCAGTTTTATAGATGCCTCCCTCTTCTTCGGTTCCAAAGTACAGGTTATCAGAACCGGCAACAAGGGCCCCATAGCTGTGTTTTGTGGCAGAACTAACAGCATTAAGTAAGGTCCAAACACTGGTGTAATTTACTTCTTGAGTACCGTAGAGTCCACCTAATGTTCTGGAGAAGACAAAATTCATATTTCCGGAGGGATAGAAGTTCACAAATCCACTCCCTGAATTATACGGCTTGTCTGCAATGTAATTGGAGGCGTACTGAAAATTTTCATCAAACTCACGATAGTAAAATTTTGATCCTGCTGTGCCCATATTATCCTGGTACAACTCCAGGGAGTAGATATTCCCTGTGGAAGGATTGATGCCCACTTCAAGGGGCAGACCGGTAAAGCCATCGGGGATCTCAGGAAACAGATAAGAAGCCTCAATGACCACAACAGTAACCGTTTTGGTGACAGACTTGCTTTCCTGATCATCATTAGTGACTGTAAGGGTGATCTCATAGCTTCCACCCTCTTCAAAACTTACAGATGGACTTTCCAGCTCACTGCTGTTGCCATTGCCGAAATCAAAAGAATAGGAAGTTGCCCCTTCAGAGCAATTGTCGATGGTGAGCATCTCACCAACATTGATTGACGTAGCACTCAATTCGAAACAAGCCTTAAGGGTCAGGCCTTCGTCAGGATTTTCGTCAATTATGGGGTTTGCGTCCTTGGAACACGCATTAATAAGGATTAGGCATACGCCTAGAAGGTAGTATTTTTTCATAAACACAGATTTGGGGTTCTACGTCTATAAAACGCCTGATGGGCAATGATATTGGATATTTTAACAGCTTTTCGATGAGATGCACTCCCACTAACTACCTGATTATAAATATTTTAGATAATATTAACAGGTAGTTTATCGAATAGGGGTTTATTGGAGGGTACAGAGCAGGTTTCCTCCTTCTTTTATCACTTTCACCAGGCCGTGAGCATTGAGACCTTTTATCCCCTTATCCCAGGCTTTGTTACTCAAACCTGCTTTTTCTTTGAGGGATAATAAAGGCATTGGGTTTTGTTCTTTTAGATAACCCAGGATGGTTTTTTC
>JABDQM010000044.1 GCA_013042315.1 Flavobacteriaceae bacterium
ATTAAGGAGATCAGAGGAAGGGGACTTATGCTTTGTGCTATTTTAAAAAGTAGTGAAATCGCAAATGATTTAGTACTTTTGTCCGCCCAAAAAAAACTCGTTCTTTTTTGGTTGCTTTTTGAAAAAAATGCCGTCAGAATTACTCCTCCACTCACCATTTCCGAAGCGGAAATTGAAGAGGGTTGTAAGATCATTCTGGAGGTTTTGAATAGCATGAAATACTAATTTGTTAACTATTTTGTTAATAATATAGCACCCTGTTGGAGATAAAAATGGTAATAAAAACTATTTTTAAGTCCATAGATTAACCAAGTAAGTTCCTATGGCGTTAGATCCTAACGATAAACCAAACCAGCCCATTACAAAATTCGAATCCATGCTCAAGACAGATGATGTCTACTTCTTCGATGCCGAAGATTTTGAGGACATCATCCATCACTACTTGAACAATGGTAAAATCTCGTTGGCCAAAAAAGCCATTAAGATAGGTCTGCAACAACACCCCGAATCTATGGCGCTCAAGTTGCTCGACGTTGAAGTTCTGGTCTTCGAAAACAACCTGGAAGTTGCAGAGAAAATCCTCGACAAACTTCAGTTGTACGATAGCACCAATGAAGAGATTTACATACAGCGAGCCAACATCTATTCCAAGAAAGACAATCACGAAGCGGCGGTAGCTCTGCTTCACAAAGCTTTGGAACTTACTGAGGAGAGCTTCGATATCTATGCGCTTTTAGGGATGGAATACCTCTTTATGGATGATTTTGAGAAGGCAAAGATCCATTTTATGAAGTGTGTCTCCTTTGACGATCAGGATTACTCCTCGCTTTATAACGTAATTTATTGCTTCGAGTTTCTGGAAGACTACAACGGCGCAATACAGTATCTCAATGATTATCTGGAGCGCAATCCCTATTGCCAGGTAGCATGGCATCAGTTGGGAAAGCAGTACTTCACCCTTAAGATGTACGATGAAGCCTTGGCGGCTTTTGATTTTGCCATTATTGCTGATGATACTTTTATCGGAGCGTATTTTGAAAAGGGAAAAGTGCTGGAGAAATTAGGGAAATACAATGAAGCCATAGAGAATTACGAGACCACGATTTCCATTGACGATCCAACTTCTCATGCTTACTTAAGGATCGGCAAGTGCCATGAAAAACTCAAAAATGACGATCTGGCTAAATTTTATTTCTATCAGACGGTTCACGAAGACCCGCTTTTAGATAAAGGATGGCTGGCCATAACTGATTTCTACTACAAAAGAGAGAATAACGAACGGGCGCTATACTACATCAATAAGGCCATCAACATCGATGGGGAAAACGCGAAGTACTGGAAAAAATGTGCTCGTATCCACGCTGCTCTGCTGAATTACGACGAAGCCGATTTCGCCTTTAAACAAGCGGTAGACCTCGGAAATTACGAGTTGGATACCTGGTTAAACTGGGCAGAGGTGGTGACCCAAAACGAAGAGGTTGAAGCCGCGATACAAATTCTCCTGCAAGGACTCGAATTTTACCCTGAGGAAGCGGTTATCCAATATAAAATGGCGGGTCTTTATCTCATGGCCAACGATCCGGTTAAGGCACAGTACAGGTTTCGAAAGGCTCTAAAAAGAGACTTTGAACAGCTCGAAACCTTCAAAGAAGAATTCCCCTCCTTTTTCGATTCTGTATGGGCGCGTAACATAATCGCCAGTGTACAGAACGCTTCGGACTAAAAGCGCTATTTTTGCTTTTTTAAAATCATGGGAGACCGTAATTTCTTACAATACCTTATCGTTACCCTCAAGGGGATGGCTATGGGGGCAGCGGATGTTGTCCCGGGCGTCTCAGGAGGTACCATCGCCTTTATTTCGGGAATTTACGAGGAATTGATCACCTCCATTAACCTCATAGGCCCGGCGGTACTCAAAACTTTGCCCAAGCAAGGATTTGCGGCCATGTGGAAGCAGGTGAACGGGAATTTTTTGCTATCTCTTTTTCTGGGCATCGCTATTAGTGTGATCACCCTAGCCCGACTCATCAGCTGGCTTTTGATCAATGAACCCGTTCTTTTGTGGTCCTTTTTCTTCGGACTGGTTATGGCTAGTGTGATCTTTGTGGCCAGAGCTATAGTAAAATGGCGCCTGGCGGTGTATGCCATGCTGCTCGCCGGGGCGGCGATTGCTTATTTTATCACCCAGCTACCCCCGGTAGAAAATACGTCCAGCCTTCCTTATCTCTTCCTTTCCGGTGCCCTCGCTATTTGTGCCATGATCCTGCCCGGCATTTCCGGCGCTTTTATCCTGGTCTTACTCGGATCCTACAAGACCGTTCTGGATGCCGTGCATGAGAGAAACCTGCTTACCCTGGCTACTGTCTTTGTAGGAGCTATTTTTGGTCTGCTCTCTTTTGCCCGTCTTCTGAAGTGGATGTTTCAGCACTACAAAGACATGACTTTGGCACTGCTCACAGGTTTTATCATCGGTTCTCTCAATAAAATATGGCCCTGGAAAATCGTGATTGAAAATCGGGTTTTCGACGGAAAAAGTATACCTGTTCTGGAAGAAAACGTCTCTCCATTTGCGTATTCAGGTGAACCTCAACTTCTCTATGCGATTCTGCTGGCTATCGCCGGTTTTTCGCTTATTTTTATGCTTGAAAAGCTTGCTGCGAAAAAATAAAGCAACCTATCATGCATCAGCCCAGGTCTTTTATTGATAAAGTATTCCTTCTCATCAAGGGGCTGGCCATGGGTACGGCCAACAAAGTCCCCGGTGTTTCCGGCGGTATTGTGGCCTTTGTTGCGGGGTTTTATGAAGAATTTATCTACTCCCTGCAGAAAGTCAATCTCAAAGCCTTTAAACTGCTCTTCAACGGCAGGTTTAAGAGTTTTTATCGCTATGTAAACGGGCAATTTCTGACCCTCCTCATCTTTGGGATGCTGGTGAGCTATTTCAGTGTGTCCAAGCTGCTCGATTACTTTCTGGAGCACAACGAGCTAAATGTCTGGGCCACTTTTTTTGGGATGATCATTGGGTCTATCTATTTTATCGCCAAGGATTTTGAACACTGGAACCGGAAAACCATCATCGCCGGCATCGTAGGCCTTCTCGTGGGTATTTCAATCAGTTTTCTGAGTCCGGCCAAAGAAAATGACAACCTGCTGTTTATTTTCCTCTGCGGGATCATCAGTGTATCGGGGATGACATTACCCGGCTTATCGGGCTCTTTTATCCTGATCCTTCTGGGAAATTACGTCTTACTACTGGTTGACTCCGTCAATGCACTTTACGACACTATAGCCGAAGTTGTGCAGGGCGATTTTGGATTTACTTCCAATCAGGAGCGACTAGACACGCTGAAGATCCTGGCGGTATTTACCTTAGGTTCGGCCACCGGCCTGGTGACACTTTCACATCTTTTGGGCTATGTCTTAAAGCATTTCAGGCATACAACCACTGCAGTGATCATCGGTTTTATCACAGGTAGTCTGGGCGTAGTCTGGCCTTGGAAAAGAACTATATTTGTTAAGGATGCCCTGGGAAATGTGCTCAGCGACAGTAATGGCGATCCCATCATCAGGAATTACGAGCGTTATTTACCCGATTTAAGCAGTGCAGATACCTGGTGGGCAGTAGTTTTCGTCATCCTGGGTATATTTATCCTCATGGGTCTGGAATGGTATGGAAAAAACAGAAAAAAAACATAGGTACGGCCTTTTGGGAAGGGACATTTCCTATTCCTTTTCCAAGGGATATTTCACAGATTTTTTTAAAAGGGAAGGTCTGCTGAACTACTCCTACGAGAACTTTGACTTGCGCGACATCAGCGACCTTGAAACTCTTTTAAAGGAAGAGCAGGACCTGCAGGGCCTTAACGTCACAATCCCATACAAACAGGATATTTTACCCTTTCTCCATAGGATCGACCCTGAAGCTGCGGAGATCGGGGCGGTAAATACGGTAAAATTTACCAAAACCGGACTCGAAGGCTACAATACAGACGCCTATGGCTTTCAACAGTCTATAAATCCCGTGCTAAAAAACGGGAGCCACAAACACGCCCTGATCCTGGGCACCGGAGGCGCTTCCCTGGCCATCGCTTACAGCCTTGAGAAAATGGGAATACAGTACGTAAAAGTATCCCGTAATCCCCGGGAGGGTCAATGGTCATATCAGGATCTAGGTGAAAAAGAGATCAAAAAACACACACTCATCATAAACTGTACTCCTTTGGGAACTTTTCCCAGGATAGAGGAAAAACCAGATCTCCCCTACAGTCAGATAGGCTCTGGGCACGTACTTTACGACCTGGTATACAACCCAGAAAAAACAGCGTTTTTACGGGCTGGGGAAAAACAGGGCGCAGCCATCCGCAACGGTTCCTCCATGCTTAAATTCCAGGCAGATAGGGCATGGCAGATCTGGCAAAACTGAGATTCCGGCAGATTTAGAATTAAAAATCGGCAGTTTTGCACTTCCAAAAAGATGAAGGATTACCTTTGTGGTCTGTAGGGTTGTTAGTATCTTACAGGGGGAGTATATCCCGCAAGAGCAATAAATCCAAAGAATCATGTTGGAAGAGAAAGAAGAGAAACTGCAAATTGATGCAGGGGGAGAGAACACAACGGAGACTACTGAGGAAGAAAAGGCCTCAGAGAAAACTTCCGGAAAGGCCACAGAGGAAAAAGCTGTAAAAAAGGCAAAATCTAAGAGCACTGCTGCCGAAGAGAAAAAGCCCACTGCCGAGGCCGATAAAAAGGAAAAAAAGCCCGAGGATAAAACAGCAGAAAAACCGGTAAAAAAGGCAGAATCTAAAAGTGCAGCTTCAAAAGCCGAAAAGCCCGAAGCCAAGGCTAAAAAAGAGGAAAGCGAGCCGGAAAAGAAAGAGGAGCCCGTCCGGGAAGAAAAGGAGGCAAAGAAATCGGAAGAGGAGGAAGCTATTGACGAGATAGACGAGACCAATGCCGAGGATGCCGAAGATGAGGAAAACCACCGAAGACACCATATTCCCATGCAGGACTACCATTCCATGTCTATGGAAAACCTCGTAGGGGAACTACAACGCCTGATTCGCACCGAGAAAGTACAAGCCATAAAAAACCACGTCGATGCCATTAAATCGGAATTCGACTTAAAATTCCAGGAATTTCTGGAAGAGAAAAAAGAAGAATTTGTCAGTAATGGCGGTAATGAAATCGATTTTCGATATAACTCTGTCGCCAAAAGGCAGTTTAACGAAGTCTATTCTGACTATCGGGAAAAACGCAATGCCTACTACCGCAATCTGGAGCATTCCCTGAAATCGAACCTCGAGAAACGACTGCAGATCATAGAAGAGCTCAAAGCCTTAGTAAACGTTGAAGAGGACATCAATACCACGTATAAAAATTTCAAAGACCTGCAGGAGCAGTGGCGGCATGCAGGCTCCGTTCCACGGAACCAATACAACGATGTCTGGCGCACCTATCACCACCACGTCGAAATTTTCTACGATTTTCTCCATCTGAACAGGGAATTGCGTGATCTCGACTTTAAATACAATCTGGAGGAGAAGGAAAAACTGGTACAACGAGCCGAAGCCCTGGCAGAAGAAACGGATTTAAACAAGGCTTTCCGGGAATTACAGACCCTTCATAAGATCTGGAAAGAAGATATAGGGCCCGTAGGTAAAGAGCACCGGGAGGCCATCTGGGAGCGATTCAGCAATGCTACCAAAGCCATGCACCAGCGCAGGCAAGAGCATTTTAAGGAGCTGGAAAAGAGTTTTGAGGGCAATCTCGAAAAGAAAAACGAAATTATTGAGGCCATCACTACGCTGAGCGAAAACGTTGCCAGTGATCACAAAGGCCTGCAAAAACAGATCAGGGAATTGGAAGCCCTGCGTTCAGCCTTCTTTGCGGCAGGAAAAGTACCACAGAAGGTGAATGAAGACACCTGGAACCGATTTAAAGGGGCTGTAAGGGGCTTTAATCGCAAAAAGAACCTCTTTTACAAGAATTTAAAAAAAGAGCAGCAGCTCAACCTGGAAAAGAAAAGGGAATTAGTAAAACTGGCCGTTTCCCTGAAAGATTCAGAAGAATGGAATGAGGTGACGCCTCAGATGAAGAAGATTCAGCAAGACTGGAAGAAGATCGGGCATGTTCCCAGAAAGTATTCCGATAAGCTGTGGAAAGAGTTTAAAGCGGCATGCAACCATTACTTCGACCGCATGCATGCCAGCAAGAACAAGGCCAGCGGACAGGAGACTGAGAATCTGGAGTTAAAAAAAGCATGTCTGGACAAATTACAGGCTTTTAGCCCCGGTAAATCGAGAGAGGACGACCTGGCCACCCTAAAATCAATGATCGCGGAATGGAGGGCCATTGGCAGGGTGCCGTTTAACAAAAAAAGCATCAACGGGAAATTCAATAAGATCCTGGACGGAATCTTCAAAAAAATGGGGATTTCACAACAGGAATCGGAATTGTTGAAATACGGGAATAAATTAAAGCAACTGGCCTCCACGGAAGACGACTATGCCTTGCGGAAAGAAAGAAGCTTTATCAAAAGGAAAATTGACGAGGGCAAGAGCGAGATCAATCAGTTGGAGAACAATCTTCAGTTCTTTTCCAATGCCTCGGAAGACAACCCTCTGGTAAAGGAGGTAGTAGATAAGATCAACCGGCAGAAGGAAGCACTAAAAACCTGGAAGGCTAAGCTTAAAAAGATTAATATTCTTCAACACACACTTTCAAAAGAGGAAGAGGAAGCGGAGTCACAAGCAGAAGAAGCAGCAGAAGAAAAGGAAGAATCATAAGTGTTTAGTTTAAAGTTTATAGTCTGTTGTAGTTTGGTTGGGAATTAAGCCAATTTAGAAGCACTTTTCTTTGTCTTAAAAGACAACTCTTTTTTCACACGGCTATTTTTAAAACGGTAAAGACGAGCAACGCTGTTTTCTTTAGCAGTTTCAGTAACGATCTCTTTCTTAGCAGTTTCTACCTTTACCTCAGCAGTATTTTCTTGAGCCTGGGCAGCGAATCCGATAAAGAGAACAAAGATTAAAGTTACGATAGCTTTCATGTTGTGCGTTTTATATAATAAAAACGCCATGAAAGGGGGTTTGACGGGGTGTCGTTCGCTGAAAAACCCTTATTTTTCGGTATCTGACAAGAACTTGGGTAAAGTGCAAAAAATCATCGATGAACGTCGTGAACCCTTAAAACAGCTTACCGAAAAAAGAGGTCGATAATCGTGTAATAGCCTCCTCTGAAGAGCATTAAATAAGTCATTTATACTATTTTTAGGGTATGAGGATATCCATCAGCCTATTTTTCTTATTTCTGGTAAGCAGTAGTTGGGCACAGGAGAATTACAAAATCCGTGTTCGTTCCAGCACTGGTGTCACCGGGGAAAAATTTGAACTCGAACTCCACAAGCGGGATACCCTTGTTCACCTTTATCTTGCAGAATACGATGGCTTTGATTTGCCATGGAGCTCTAAAGACAGTCTCTTAAAGGCAAGACTGATGAAAAAATTTAAGCCTCGTGGCGACAAACCGACAAATGAAGATTTCAGAGTTTTACTCGCGCTACATAGAAAATATAGACATTACACACGAGATAGTGTTATTATATCATTAATTCATCCATTAGTAAAGGTTGCGGATGACATGGCTCAGGCTACTAATGAAGAACTTGAAGGACCGGAGAACGGAATAATGATAGATGGTTCTCTTGTTTTTGTAGATATTTTTAGTAATAACACTTTAAGAACGGTTAGTGCCTGGTCTCCCAATGAAAATTCACATCCCTTGATCCACAGCCTGATTGAGGGTATCCTGGAAATATACAGAAGTGATGACCCGAAGATCCTTGTAGAAGAGTCAAGACCCACTACTCCAGTTGTGGATGACCAAAAGAAAATAATGGGTATAATACCCGGAGTACTGATTATTAAGAAGAATTGAATTTTAGCAGGGCTTTTATTACTCTTAGCAATTTCCTATACTTGTTCTCCATCTCAAAATAGTTTACATGCTTCACTTTTTAGCTATAAAGCCAATCATGATCGTTATAATCGCTCTGATCTTGGTTTTTACCCTGATCATCAGCTTAATTGCGCTGGTCGATATTTTAAGAAGTGATTTCAAAGGTAATAATGACAAACTCATCTGGGTTCTTATTGTTTTATTCCTGGGAATTATTGGGGCCTTGCTCTATTTTATAATGGGGAGGGGACAAAAAAAGTAATCGATTGAGAAAAGGAATTAAAAATGAAATTCTATTACTCTCAAAAATATTTACGCAGAAACCTGATCTTTTGTATTCCCTTCTTTCTTATACTGGGTATTCAATTGTTCAACGGTAGGCTCAGCGGCGATTCTTTACTGTTTCTTTTAGCCGCATTGGTGCCTCTTACAGCCTATTTTTTTTGGCGCAAATTTCCCTATGCCAAAATTGAAGGGGATGTGCTTTCAAAAAACCCATTAGCTCCCAGAAGGATTAACCTAACAGAAGTTCTTCATATCGAAAAATACGCGGGGAATTATATTTTCAGGACCGAAAATGGCAAACTGACACTGGATACCACTATTATCCGCCCTACAGACCTCCTTGACCTCAATGCCGAATTGCATAAGAGGTCCATAGTCTTTTCCGGGGTTTAAATTCATTTCAAAAATACCTTTGGATTCTCTGGTATGCTTTAAGATTTATTACATTAGAGATGTAAAAAACAAAGCCCGACCGAATCATGAAAAACATTCTTCCCTTCTTCCTTTTCTTCCTCACTGTACTTGCTGTTGCCCAATCGCCTATTCCACAATTGGAAGTTACCGGTTCAGCTCAACTGGCCATCGCTCCTGATACAGGGGTGCTCAACATGTCTTTGAGTCAGATAGAAATGCAGTTTGGAGACGCCATCAACGGATTAAATCGAAAGACAGAGGACATCAAAGCACAGATCCGGAAAATGGGCTTTTCGGAAGAGGTTATCCTCACGGATAACTTTCAGGTGCGGAAAAATATCAAATACAGAAACTCCCGGCAGATCGACAGTGGTTACGTTGCCACTCAGCAAATACACTTCGATTTTGAGAATACCGTAGGGAATATCAGGAAGATCCTTAGTCAGTTCTCCTCCGGCGCCACGGAATTCGACCTTCATTTTAGTTTTAAACTCTCAGACCCCTTAAAAGATAAAGTGCAGGAACGCCTGATACAACTGGCCACAGAAGATGCCTTTCAAAAAGCCAGAGTAATTGCGAATGCTTCAGGAACGGAACTGCAGAAAGTGCTTCGGATCCAGTATGGCAACTCCTACAATGCTCCTGTTAGAACGGAAAGAGCTGTGATGAGTTTTGAGGCTGATGCTTTGAAAGTGGATGGCTTTACCCCTACTGACCTGACCTATAACGCCACTATCCTGGTAGTTTGGGCCATTGAATAGCAAGAGTATCAGCCTTCTCAGAAGGTTTTAGATTGCATATCTTTAAAGAAACAAGGTAAAACCAAAGCAGCAATGGAAACTCCAATACACACACCCGATAAGGCCGAGGGTTATTCTATTTACCACGACCTGAGTATTGCCGCCGCCCCTGAAGAAGTTTTCAGGGCCGTTTCATCTCCTGAACACCTCGTCAACTGGTGGCCCTTGAAATGCTCTGGCACCCCTTCAGTGGGAAACACCTATAACTTTTACTTTACAGAGGAATACAACTGGTTTGGGAAAGTGAGTCACTGTGAACCCCACACCCTCTTTTGTATTAGGATGACGCAATCAGACCCTGATTGGAATCCTACCAGCTTTGGTTTTGAAATTGAAGCGACAGAAGGCGGAGTTAGGCTACACTTTTTTCACAAGAACTGGCAGGCATGTAATTCCCACTTTAAAACGGCTTCCTTCTGCTGGGCCATGCTTTTAAATGGACTGCAAATGTATTTGGAAAAAGGGATTGTCCTCCCCTTTGAAGAACGGAGTTAGCCCTGCAGAAATTGAGGCGAGAATATTCTAATTAAAATACAAAGGAAGAAACCTGCTTTCATTTCTAGCCCGCCCAGACAGGCCATTCAGGGAGCATTTTTCAAATAATTTCAGCTGTAAATAAACAGAGCTGACTTTGTAATAGCGATTCCGGAATAGTATACATTTACTATGCTTTAACCAGAAGCATTTTTCCTTTTCCACCATTATTTAATTCGAAATGAAACGCAATCAATTTCTCTCAGCTGCCCTAAGCCTAGGAGCATTGCCTTTTATTACCCTCTCAACCTCAGGCTGCCAAACACAAAGAACCGAAACGGGCTTTAAGGTGAAAAACGGAGAGGCCCGACTTTACGGTCATATTACCCTGAAAGGAGTAAATCATAACGTGATGGACTTAAAAGTGTCCGGGAAAGATACAAATGGGGGGATGACCATTTTTCAGCAAATATCGATCTCCAAAGGAATGGGGACCCCTCTGCATGTTCACCATTATCAGGATGAAGTATTTTACGTCATTGAAGGAAGTTATCGCTTTCAGGTCGGAAAGGAATATTTCAGTCTTGTGAAAGGGGAGCATATTTTTCTTCCCAAGGCAGTTCCTCACGCGTGGACACAAGTATCCGATACCGGGAAAATGAACGTCTTGTTTCAGCCGGCCGGCAAAATGGAGGAGTTTTTCCTCACTATGGCCGGACTAGACCATGAGCCGGATAAGGCGGAGATTGAAAATATATTTGCGGATTGTGAAATGAGTGTGGTAGGTCCCCCGCTGACCATCAACTAGGATTCTTAAAGCGCATCTGGATGAACTACCGTGTTTTTATCCTTATCTTAGGGAGGTACTAAGAGTAGATGAATCGCCTGTTTAAGCAACCGCATTTATTTTTCTTCCCGGCCAGCATAGTCCTGGTTGCGCTGGGTTTTATCGTCCCCCTGTCTAATTTCGCTTTTAACATCGAAGACACCTATTACGTTGTCCAGGGCCGATGGGTCTACCATCTCCTGGCCTTGTTTGGATTTTTGATCGCTCTGGTTTACTGGATCATGCACAGCAGGGGTAAAACACTTCGCTATCGCCTGAACGCCATGCATGTAGGAACTTCCTTTCTCGGCCCGATCCTGATTTTTATCAGCACTCTTTTTTACAAGGAGGTGCGACCCTTACAGGCTACGGAAGATATAGGGCTTAATATGGAAATGCTGGAGGCATATCAATTTAATAATTCAGTGCGAATGGTAATCCTTGCCTTGGTGACGATTACCCTGGTCATTCAATTGGTATTTCCGGTAAATATCCTGATGGCTTTTTTAGATAGAAGAGAAGAACAAAAAGATTAAGCCAATTTAGAAGTACTCTTTCTTGTCTTAAAAGACAATTCCTTTTTGATTCTGCTATTCTTAAAACGGTAAAGACGAGCAACGTTGTTCTCTTTAGTAGTTTCAGTAACGATCTCTTTCTTTGCAGTTTCAACCTTAACCTCAGCAGTGTTTTCCTGAGCCTGGGCAGCGAAGCTGATAAAGAAGATAAAGAAGATGGTTACTAGCGTTTTCATGTCTTGCGTTTTATATATATAAAACGCAAGGACAGGGGGTTTACCGGGGTGTCGTTCGCTGAAAAACCCTTATTTTTCGGTATCTGACAAGAACTTGGGTAAAGTGCAAAAAATCATCGGTGAACGTCACAAACCCCAAAAACCCCTTACCGAAAAAAACTGTCGTTAATCGGCATATACATCTTATTTCGAATTCCGAAAAAGGCCGATAAATACCCTTTCTTATGCTTCTTGCTTTTCATTACCTTGTAATCATGA
>JABDQM010000063.1 GCA_013042315.1 Flavobacteriaceae bacterium
TAAATTTGATGCGATAAGCATTTTTTTTCTCCACTTTTTCTACTTGATATTCCCTGGGTTCCCCTTTAACTTTTATTCCCACATCACTATCGGCATACCGCCCTCCTATCTGTCGCTCTCCAAAATAGGGAAGAGAAACATCAATACTGTCTCCCATTATCCGCAGGTAATTTGAATTTCCCATCAGGTCGATCCTGTTAGCATTGCTCCCCGGTAGAAACAATCCGGAATTAGCGACACTCGTAATTCCCTGTGTCATCAATGGAAAAGCCCAGTCGGCTTCAATCTCGATCGACTTACTAGCCACTAGGTTATCAAGGGCTTTTATGGACGATTCTGAAGGACTTTTATCCGCTACTGAACCACAACTTAATATTAAAGTGACGGTTATTATTAGATAGTATAACTTTCTTTTAAACAACATTTTAAGATTTATTTATAGCGATTTTATTCTTGATAGTTGCGAGGATGCCTACAATAATTCCAATACCAAAAGCCCCTAGAATAATAAGTACCTTAGACATGGCCAATTTCCAAAACAAAAAATTTACTTCCGTCACTTCGGCGTTCTGAACGGAAAAAATAACGATCAGAATAACAAACAGAATAACAAGGAAGGACTTGAACTTCATAAGATGTTAATTATAATAGCGACTACTTTTTAATAATTTTTGATTTATCGGTGAATCCTTTGACTTCAACATTGGGATTGCCATACACATAAACATTACTGCTCCCCTGTGCGTATACCTCGATATTTTTAGAGGCATTTACATAAACATCTGCGCTGTTAGAAGTGTACAGGTCTGCTGAACTCACTTTCATTTTTCGAGCATCGAGGGTGGATGATTTTTTTAGGTTGAAAGCTGCGTAGTCTGCCTCCCCATCTAGCTGCAGATCCGCAGAATTGTTTACGGTAACCCGTACATTTTCTGTATTCACATTGGCTTTCAAGTCTGTGCGGTCGTTCATAATAATGGTAGTATTCTCAGAATTAATCTCCAGCTTGCCCCCCGCATTTCTATGTAAGGTAACTGTAACATCGTCTGCTTCGATATTAAGCTCGAATTGGCTAGAATTATAGCCCACCAGGTAAAACCGGCTCGCTCTTATGGGATCTTTTGAGATCACCTTAGCATCATTTTTAAGCATCAGGTGCTCCAGAAAAGTTACATTCAGATAAATGTCTAATTTCTTTTTGCTCGTAATGTTGTGCGTGGTATACACCCTTAGAACACTATCGACGACAAAAAACTGGACAATATCGGCCAGATTGGAGTCGAGGTCCATGATAAACCCATTCTTTGTTCCCGGATTGAGATTTACCTCAAGTCCGTCATCAACTTCCAAAGCATTAAAAGTCCCCTGTATCTCCCTGCTCACCTGAATGACTTCTTTGTTCCCTTGAATCTTTGGCTTTTTTTGCCCCATCAGAACAAATTGCGCTGAAAAGAACAACAATACTATTGCTGCACTTCTTATGTTGATTTTATTTTTCATCTATTTATAATATACATTTTTTATTCGAAATATTTGTCTGTTCAACTCTTGAGTGACTATCCGTCTGGATAAGCGGATGACTCAAATTTCTGAACCCCCTTCAGGTCTTCTACCCAGTTCCAGGAAGTATATAAGGTTAGCGATAAGGCCTTTGATGCAGGGTCGTATTCTGAAGCTTCCATTTGCCAGATGATATGCTCTGCTTCCGGAAAGGCATTCCCTTCCAGATTCTCATCGAAGAGTCGGTTCATAATCGTATACTCATCCATTCCGTCTTTCAGTATCCTGCAGACTAAGGCGCTTGTTGGCGCACTAATATCGGATTTGGACTCTGGATTTGTGGGGCTGATTTTAAGGACCACTTTTGCGATGTCGGGTGCAGGGAAATTTCTGGGGAATGACCAGAACAACATACAACCTACATGAAACAGCTCTTCGTGCAGGGCTATATCCGAATACTCTACCCACAACGGATCTTGCTGCATCTCATTTCCCAGGTTTTTACGTTGTCCACTATTGAGTTTGTCTCCCAGTCTGAATTCCAATACCTTTTCCACGGCTTCTTCCTTCTCAAAATCAGAAAGCGCCATACAGGCCATCTCTTTTAATTCATTTTCGGCGATTTCTTCAACACCTTCATATTCCAAATGATTAAGAAGTTCCTTAAAATGATTTGATGTCCAGGCGCCGGGTATTTCCTGCACAACCTTTAGTTGCAGTATTTCAACAGTATAATTGATTTTTGGCATCGCCTTGATGTTTAAATAATTACAATCTCTTTTTAAAGGGAATGAATTCTTGCAATAACGACTCAAATGTAATTTGTTTTTTTAGTAGTTATACCTAAAATAAATAATGCCTGCATGTACATTTTGTTATAAAAATTATCCTGCCTTTCCCTATGATCGCGAATAATAACTATATTTCATCAGTTAAGTTGATCGAGAAAAACCAAGAATGGATACCAACCCTTCACAACTAAAGAAATTCGGCACTTTCGGAGGTGTGTTTACCCCTACTCTACTTACCATCCTTGGGGTGATCATGTATTTGAGGCTTGGGTGGGTAATTGGTAACGCCGGCCTGCTGGGAGCCTGGTTGATTATCCTGATATCCTTTGCCATTACCCTATGTACCGCCCTTTCCATGTCGGCCATTACCACCAACATCCGAATTGGGGCTGGAGGAGCCTATGCCATAGTATCTCAGGCTCTTGGGCTTGAAGTTGGTGGAAGCCTGGGAATTCCTCGGTACGTCTCTCAGGGGCTTGCCGTAACCATGTATATCTTCGGTTTTCGAGAAGGTTGGTTAGGGATATTTCCAGACCACAACCCCTTCCTGGTAGACGTATTGGTTTTTGCTATTCTTTTTGGAATCGCCTATGTAAGTGCCAACCTGGCGATCAAAACGCAGTACATTATTATGGGGGTCATTGTGCTTTCCTTTATTTCGGTGATTTGGGCAGCCTATGAAGGATCCATGTTCCAAACCAATGAAGACGTACTTCGCTTTGGATCTTTTCAAGGATCAGCAGAGAATGATTTTGGCGGGAGTAATTTTTGGATTGTTTTTGCCGTTTTTTTTCCGGCTGCCACGGGGATTATGGCCGGTGCCAATATGTCCGGGGAACTGAAAAACCCTAAAAAGAGTATCCCTGTGGGTACTTTGTGGGCAATTGGAGTCAGCTTTGTGATCTATATGGCCTTGGCCTACTGGCTCGCAAGAAGCGCCAGTGAAGCGGAACTGATTTCAGATTACTATGTGATCGTTGAAAAAGCAGCCTTCGGCCCCTTAATCCTTGCGGGAATCCTCGGGGCAACATTTTCTTCTGCCCTTGCCTCCATTGTAGGCTCTTCACGGATCTTATTTGCCATGGGCGAGCACAAGGTCCTGCCCTACTCTAAATTTATCGCAGGACAAAGTGCCAATGGTCAACCCAGGAATGCCATGATCATCACAGGCATCCTGATCTTTGCCACTATGTTGTTGCGAAATTTAAACGCAGTGGCGCCTTTGGTTACGCTCTTCTTTTTAATCACTTATGCCATGATCAATATCGTGGTTATTATTGAGCAAAACCTCGGACTTATCAGTTACCGTCCAATATTCAAAATCCATAGATGGGTTCCATGGATCGGTTTGATTTCTTCTGTTTTTGCCATGTTTATCATCAATCCAACGGTGAGCCTTCTTTCCGTATTGATCGTATTTGTAGTCTATTGGTATCTGTCTCGCCAAAACCTGGAAACGCCTTTTGAAGATGTGAGATCTGGTCTTTTTGTTTCCTTCGCCGAGTGGGCCGCTAAACACACCTGGGGGATGAAAAAAATGCAGCAAAGGGCATGGAAACCCAACCT
>JABDQM010000072.1 GCA_013042315.1 Flavobacteriaceae bacterium
ACGTATTCCACGAAGAAGCGAATGGTCCAAAGCAATACTAGAAACAGGCCAAAAAGGTAGCCGGGAGAATTCTTTTTCTCCGTTTTCCAATAGAGGAAATACAAGATCAGAAACACAAAAATATAGCATATCCCCTCGTAGAGTTGTGCGGGATGCCTGTAGGGAATAGTTTCGAGGTATTCCGAAAACTGAGGGTTGTTTTCCAGAGCCTTATAAGCTGCATTGACTGTTTTTTCCTTGGTGATCCGCATAGCTGCTGATGCAGGCATATCATCGCTGTCGCGAACAAATTTGGTTGCAAATAGAAATGATTTTTCTACAATTTTACCATTGATCTCAGAGTTAAAGAAATTCCCGAGGCGAACACAAAAGGCTCCTATGGCCACCGGTATTACCACCCGATCGAGGATCCAGAGCATCTTAAAGCCCTTGTGCTTACGAGTGTACAGATACATCCCTATAATGATTCCTATGGCGGCGCCATGACTAGCCAGACCGGTAAAGCCTGTAAATTCATAGCCGTTGAAAATACCAAACAGGCTGCTCCCTGCGCGCTCCCTGATAGGTAGGAGTATCTCAAGCAGGTGATTGGAGTAATACGCCCAGTCGTAAAAGAAAACGTGACCCAGTCTTGCTCCCAACATTGTCGCGATAACGGTATAGATAAAAAGGGAATCGAGTTGCTCTACCGTTTTCTTCTCGTTGAGGAAGATCCTTTTCATGATGAACCATCCTAGGGCAAAGGCTATGATCCACAACAAGTTGTAATATTTGATCTGAAGAAATCCGATCTTAAAGAGGGTGTCAGCCGGATTCCAGATAAAACCTAAGAAATACATGGGATATTTTTTTAAGCGACTAAGATAAGCAAATACAAAGAGAGCAGATCAGATTTACCCCGCTTCTAAAAGAAAAATAACACTTACTAAATTGGTCGAAACGACTTATGGCACCGGGTCGTAGCCGCTTCCACCCCAGGGATGACAACTAAAAATCCGCTTTACGGATAACCAGCCACCTTTAAATAAACCGTGCTTCTTCAGGGCTTCTAGGGTATACTGGGAACAGGTAGGAGAATATCTGCAGCTAGAAGGTAAATAAGGGGAGATTAAAAGTTGGTACCCTCGTACCAGGAAAACAAAAGGAGCTATCAGGATTTTTTTCATATGATACTGAAGGTAGTGCCTTCTTTCCCATCCATGAGCTGTATCCCCAGGGCCGCAAGTTCGTCCCTTATCTTGTCAGAAGTGGCAAAATCCTTATTGGCTCTGGCCTCATTTCGCAGTTGGATAAGCAGGGAAACCACCCCACCTATTTTGTCAGAAGATGCGTTGAGTTGAGCAGGAGATTCAAGTCCCAGCACCTCAAAGACAAAAACATTCATCGTTTCTGAAAGGAGCATGAGATCGGTTTCCGAAATTTGTTCTTTATCTTCTTTGATCTGGTTGATAAATTTCACCCCCTCAAATAATACGGCGATCAATACGGGTGTATTGAAATCATCATTCATAGCATCGTAACAACGTTGTTTCCACGCAGCCAGGTCTATGCTTGAGGATTTTGAAGCAGTTAATCCATCGATCAGGCCTAATGCGTCCATAAGCCTGTGGTAGCCTTTCTCAGAAGCCAGCAAGGCTTCATTACTGAGATCAAGTATGCTGGTGTAATGCGCCTGCATCATAAAAAATCGGACTACAGAAGGCGCAAACGGCTTACTGAGAATCTCGTTTTCTCCGGAAAAAATCTCATTGGGTAAAATATTATTACCGGTAGATTTAGCCATCTTTTTCCCATTCATGGTCAGCATATTGGCATGCATCCAGTAATTTACCGGGGCGTTTCCATGAGAAGCTTCAGATTGGGCAATCTCGCATTCGTGATGAGGAAATTTTAAGTCCATCCCCCCTCCGTGAATATCAAATGTTTCCCCTAAATACTTTGTGCTCATTGCAGTACATTCCAGGTGCCAACCTGGAAAACCGTCGCCCCAGGGTGAGGGCCATCGCATGATGTGCTGAGGTTCGGCCTTTTTCCAGAGAGCAAAATCCTGAGGATTTCGCTTTTCGTCCTGAGCGGTGAGCTCACGGGTGTTGCTGATCATATCTTCCAGCTTACGTCCGCTTAGCTTCCCGTATTCATGGGTTTTATTAAATTTTACCACGTCGAAATATACAGATCCGTTGATCTCATAAGCAAAGCCGTGTTCCAGGATTTCCTTGATGATTTCGATCTGTTCAATAATATGTCCTGTGGCCGTAGGCTCTATACTAGGAGGTAGAAAATTAAACTTCTGAAGGATGGTATGGAAGTCGACCGTATACCTCTGAACCACTTCCATGGGCTCTATTTGCTCCAGGCGGGCCTTTTTGGCAATCTTGTCTTCCCCCTCATCCGCATCGTCTTCCAGGTGTCCGGCATCGGTGATGTTCCTTACGTAGCGGACTTTAAAATCGAGGTGCTTCAGGTATCGAAAGATCATATCAAAGGACATGAAGGTTCGGCAATTGCCCAAATGTACATTGCTGTAAACCGTAGGGCCACAGACGTACATCCCTACATGACCTTCATTGATAGGAATGAACTTCTCCTTTTTTCCTGAAAGGGAATTATGAATTTTAAGCTGTTGTTCCTGATACTTGGCCATTAGGTTTCAGGGTGGTTAAAAGGTGGTATCCAGATTGATGTATTCCAAAAATTCCTTGCGTACGGCCTCATCTTTAAATCGACCGCCGTATTCAGCAGTAACCGTACTACTGTCCACATCGCGTATTCCTCTCGAATTTACACATAAATGTTTGGCGTCAATTACACAGGCAACGTCTTTTGTTCCCAACACTTTCTGAAGTTCGCGTACAACCTGAATATTCATCCGCTCCTGTACCTGCGGTCGCTTTGCAAAGTAATCTACGATCCGGTTCATTTTGGAAAGACCTACTACGGTTCCGGCTGAGATATACGCAATATGGGCTTTCCCAACGATGGGAAGCATGTGGTGTTCACAAGTGGAATAGACCGTTATATTCTTTTCTACAAGCATTTCCCCGTACTTGTACTTGTTTTTGAAAGTAGATGCTTTTGGTTTTCTCTTGGGATGTAATCCGCTGAAAACTTCTTGGACATACATTTTAGCCACACGCCGGGGAGTTCCGTTGAGGCTGTCATCGTCTAAATCGAGCCCCAGTGTTAACATGATGTCTCTTACACTGTCTTCGATCCGTTCAATTTTCTCCTCGTCAGAGAGAACAAAGGCATCTGGTCTTATGGGGGTGTCTTCAGCTGATGAAATGTGATCTTCACCAACCGACTCAAAATGATCTTCCAAAGAACTCTTTATTTTCATTAAATCAGGTCTTAAACAAAGGGCAAAGATATACATAAAATGGCACTTTATGCGGCCTTATGGCCTATACACAACATAAATTAGTGTTAAGGTAACCACACCCGTATTTTAGAGATTTACATGTAAACCTTTGCCATCTATGAGAATACCTCAGGGTCTTCTTAGTATTTTCTTTGTTTTTATGCTGAGCGGCTTGTCTGCTCAGGTGGCAGACGATTGCCTCAATGCAATTCCTATCTGTAGCAATACTCCGGTGAATGGTGGTACCTCCGGCTACGGTACTGATGACTTCAACAATGCCCCCAATAGCGGCTGTCTTGAACCTACTGTAACAGGATTTATTGAATCCAACTCGGCCTGGTACAGATTCAGAACCGGGGCATCCGGACAGCTTGGATTTAATATTAGCTTCGACACCTCAGAGGATTGGGATTTTGCGCTTTACCAGACTTCAGACTGCGCAGCATTAGGTGACCCGATACGGTGCAACTTTTTTGATAACGGTGATGAAGACGCCTATATGGGAGTGGGGGAAGACCCCACGGGAAATACAGCAAATTTACAGTACGAAGACTGGATTCAAGTGGCACCCGGGGAGGACTATTATTTGTTGATCAACAATTTCAGCAACAGTAATTCCGGTTTTTCTATACAATTTTCGGGTCAGATATTTGAAACCAACCCTAACGATGCCTTAGATTGCTCTATAGTTAATAATCTACTGGGAGCCCCTATTGCGGCCTGTGATAATGAAACAATCATTCTCGATGCCACAACTACAAATGCCTTAGCCTATACCTGGTACAGCGATACGGGAACTGGCTATCAAATTATCGCCGGCGAAACAGCTCCAACCTTGTCTGTTACCACTTCGGCAATGTACAGGGTACAAGTGAACATGCCTGCGCCTCCAGACATTATCAGTGATGTGCAAGTTGCTTTTTCCGTAGCACCTGTCTCACATCCGGTGGCCGATGAAGCTTTATGTGTTGAAAATGGGACCTTTGACCTGGAAATCAAGGATGCAGAGGCCCTGGGGCCACAAGATCCGGCAACCCACCTGGTAAGTTATCATTCTTCTTTTTCCGATGCAGACAACGGTATTAACCCCTTGCCAAAATTATATACCCTTAGTTCGGGCAATGAAACCATCTACGTGAGGATTTCCAGCCTGGAAAACCCCAGATGTTACGATGCTTCCGAGCAGTTTAATCTGCAAGGCGTCGTGACTCCGGAACTCACCTTTGTGGACGAAATCTTTATTTGTGAAAATACTACCGGCGAATTCATTGGTGAAATGTTTCCCAATGCCCAATATACCTACAATTGGGATAGCGGCGAAACTACACCCGGCATTACCGTTACTCAGCCAGGCGATTACACGCTAACGGTAACCAACACCACGGCAGGCCTGAATTGTTCTGCCAGCAGGACAGTAAGCGTGACGGTATCACAGCCTCCTGTAATTTCGGAAGTCCTTATAGATGATCTCCAGACCGTAAATACCGTGGAAATTGTCAATAATGTTCCCGGTAACTTTGAGTATCAGTTGGATACCGGACCCTTTCAATCATCTCCAGTTTTTACCGAGGTAAGTCCGGGAATGCATACGGTTACCATCAACGACCTCAATGGATGTGGTACGGTAACAGATAATATTATCGTTGTGGGCTTTGCTACTTTTTTCACTCCAAATGGGGATGGATCTAATGATTTCTGGCAAATCATCGGTATAGAAACCTTAAGAGAACCCGTGGTTCAAATTTTTGATCGGTACGGTAAATTACTGACGGTTATGGAAGAGGACTACTTGGGCTGGGACGGCACCTATAACGGCGCTCCTGTACCTTCGACCGATTATTGGTTTAAGATTTCTTTTCTCGACGATAACAACCAGCGTGTAGAAGCCCGGTATGTCAACAACCACTTCTCTCTGAGGCGATAATCCAGTTCGGATTAGTCGAGATCTTCCGTTTGTCGATAAAGTGTCAAAAAAATGCGTCAAAATTATACTAAATCCGCCTCGTCCTAGTTATACATACTGTTTAACCTACGTTAAATAGCCCCAATTTCTATGCAAAAGTACCTTTGGTATACTGGCGTTGTCTTCTTTTGGACCATGGGCCTGCTTGCTCAGAATTCTCCGGATTGCCGAAGTGCTATTCCCGTTTGCGCCGACGCACCGATTACTTCCTTTGCCGATGGGGGAGGGGATATCGATGATTTTGACCCGGATGTGATTACACAGAGCGGTTGTTTGGAAAAGGGGAGTGTAGCATCAGCGAATATCGAAAATAACACCTCCTGGTATGTCTTCAGGGCAGGAACGCGCGGGCAAATCGGTTTTAATATTGAGGCTTTGCCGGGAACCAGCGGTACAGTAACTGCCGAATGGGATTTCGCCTTGTACGGACCAGACACCGATTGCGGAAGCATTAGCAATGGAACTGCTCAGCCCATACGTTGTAATTACGAAGTAAACGATACCAATTTTACAGGTATAGGGGTAAATCCCGAAAACGGACAGGAAGGCGCTCCCAACCTCACGGGGAGTCAGAATACATATGACGAGTGGCTTATCGTAGAAGAAGGGGAGATCTATTACCTCCTTATCAATAATTTTAATACGAATTTTGACGGTGACCCGGAACCCTTTGAACTTACTTTTACAGGGTACTCTGTAGATCAGGATCAGAATACCGCCCTTGATTGTACCCTGAGAGATGAATTCCTGGGACTTGATATCGTTGCCTGTGAAGGAGATCCGGATATTGTGTTAAGCGCATTAAATTCTCCTGCAGGGCCTGATATCGCTAATGTGACCTGGAGTGTAGATTATGACGATGACGGAGTTATAGACCAGGTACTGGCCTCCGGACCGGCAGAAACAGAATACACGGTTACCAGTCCCAACTCAGGACGCTATTTCGTAGAGATCATTACCAATTTGGCTACCACTATTACCGATGATATTTTGATCACCTTCTACGGCATCCCTGTTTTACAAGAGGTGATTATCCTCGATGACCTGTCTGACAGCAATAATATAGAAATCGTAGTAGACGGTGATGGAAGCTACGAATACGCCATCAACGGTGGTGAATTCCAGGATGAAGCGATATTTTTCGATGTCCCGCCGGGTGAAAATACAGTGATCATCAATGACAAGAACGGTTGTGGGACTACCAATCCAATTCCATTTTTAGTAGTGGGTTACCCGAAATTCTTTACGCCTAACGGAGATGGCATTCACGATGCCTGGAATATTCTGGGGATAGAGACTCTGACAGATCCTGTGGTCTTTATATTTGACCGTTATGGCAAATTGCTCAAGCAACTGGATGAAACTACCATTGGATGGGATGGAACGTTTAACGGCCGCCCTATGCCTTCTTCTGACTATTGGTTCCGCCTAGACTATTCCCGGGATGAACAGGGAATAGTTGTAGCAAATACAATCAGAACGCACTTCTCCTTGGTGCGATAAAAAAAGCCGGCTTTCACCGGCTTCTTAGCAATAATATTTTTATGATCTTACAAGTTGAGCGTGTAGCCCAGCAAGATGTTTGTGTTTACATTGTTGACCAAAGATAAGTTTGGAAAGCCTGTAGAGAACAATTGTTGCAAAGAATCTTGCTCTGACCTGCTAAAAGCTAAGTCCAACCTGCTTCCTCCGAAATTGAATCCAATTCCTAAGGAAATTGCTTCCAGATCTCCAATGGTAACTCCATCGACATAAGGGCTGCTTTCAAATCGATACCCCCCGCGTAAGCTGACATTTTCTATTCTGTATTCCCCGCCAATCCTAAAGGTGTTAACCGCTCCCAATTCAGAGGCGATAAAGGTATTCTCATCACTAAAACTAGGATCCGATACAGGCCTCAACTCGGCTTGGGCCATATCCTGGTATCCGTAATCAAAACTCAGTAATCCCTGAGGGCCGAAGACTATGGCCAGACTACCTGTGAGTTTTGAGGGCGTTTTAATGGTGTACTCCTCAAAAAGGTTCACCACATTGAAATCGATAAATCCGATCTCAGAATCAGCAAGATCAGAATTTATCCTTTGAGAGGTATCGTCTAAGAGTCGGTACCAGGTAGGAGATTGATAGCTTCCGCCCAGCCTTACGTTTTCATTTAACTTGGCAATTGCTCCTAAGCTAAAGGAAAAGCCTGAACCTTCTGTACGCAGGTAGTTATCAAAATTCAGGAACTGTATCTCGGAAGTGGCATCGTATCCTGTTTCCGTAAATTCGGTGTACTGATCGTATAGAACGGTATGAAAATTCAGGGAAGCCCCCAGATAGAGGTTTTGTTGATACTGTCCGGAAAAATTC
>JABDQM010000076.1 GCA_013042315.1 Flavobacteriaceae bacterium
ACGCTGTAAATATTGATATTGTGTTTAATCGCCTTCTGAACAACCCTCTCGACATAGGTTCGGCCTGTAATTTTCTTCAGTCCCGAGAAAAGGATAGGATGGAAGGTTACGATGAGGTTAAACTTTCTGGCTATGGCTTCATCAACTACATTTTCCAAAGCGTCGAGGGTAACCAGAATCCCGCTTACTTCGCTTTGTGCGTCCCCGACGAGTAGTCCTACATTGTCATAATCCTCCGCAAGGCTCAATGGGGCCAACTCTTCCAGAATATCCGCAACTTCTTGTACAATCATGCTTAATTAACCGAGCTTCAAAGATAAAATATTATATTTTCGTTCCGATGCAACTCCTGAGAAAAATAGCCTTTCCTTTTTCCCTGCTATATGCCATGGTGGTCTACCTGCGGAATCTCTGCTATGATACAGGGATTTTTAATTCCAAGACCTTTGATACGCCAACCATTTGTATTGGGAACCTCAGTACCGGCGGAAGTGGAAAAACCCCAATGATTGAATGGATACTGAAACATTTGGATAAGACTAAATCAGTCGCTGTCTTAAGTAGGGGGTACAAAAGAAAATCAAAGGGTTTTCTGTTTGTAAAACCAGACCTGAGTCCGGAAGAGGCAGGGGATGAGCCCTTGCAGATCGCGACCAAGTTCTCAAACACGGTTGTAGCTGTCGATCCAAACCGGCAAAGGGGTATTGGCATATTGGAAGATCAGGTGGCTCCCGATCTCATTCTGTTAGACGACGCCTATCAACACCGAAAAGTAAAAGCGAGTTTTTATGTCTTGCTTACGGCTTATTCTCAGTTGTATACACACGACTGGTATCTTCCTACCGGGAATCTCAGGGATCATAAAAATCAGGCGAAAAGGGCAAATTTGATCATCGTCACTAAATGCCCTGCACAGCTGGCTGAGGAAGAACAGAAACAGATCATTCGCAGCCTGGCCCCCAAACCAAAGCAGCAGGTGTTATTTTGCACTTTAGATTACATGGAACAGGTGATTGGGGTAGACAAAACTCGGAGCCTGGAGAGCTTTGCAACTGAAGAAGTGTTATTGGTTACCGCTATTGCTGATCCTGAGCCCCTACTTCAATATCTCAAGACCAAAGGAATTCGGTATAATCATCGAAGATTTCCGGATCATCACTACTTCTCTGAGAATGAGATCAGTGAGTTCAACAAAGCAGCTGTGATCCTGACCACAGAAAAAGACTTTACAAGGATGGGAGGGAAGGTAACCAATGCCTATTATTTAGGGGTGGAGCACAAATTTTTGAATGAAGGGAAGGAAAATTTTGTCAAGCAACTCAATTCCCTATGAGGCCGACTTTTTCTGCTTGGGTTCTACGAAGTTTTCTCCGATTTTTTGATAGAACACTTCAGGCTTGAAGGGCTTTGTCACCACATCATTACACCCGGCAGCATAAAAAGATTCCAGGCTGTCGTCTAGAGAAATTGCGGTCAAGGCTATTATGGAGGTCTGGCGATCGAATTTTCTGATTTCAATAGTGGCTTCAACACCGCTGATTCCCGGCATATGAATATCCATCAATATTCCGTCATATTGGTTCTTATTTGCCTTGTCGATGGCTTCCATACCGTTTTCGGCAATGTCACAACTAATTCCGCGTTTAGCGAGCATTTTCTTGGTTATTACCTGGTTGATCTTGTTGTCTTCAACTACGAGGACGTGAAGACCATTTAGATCGTACTCTTTCTGTTCAATTTCAAAAGGAACGTCATCCACTATACTATCTTTTGCCTTTAGCTCGATCTCAAAGTAGAAAGAACTTCCTTTGCCAACATCACTTTTCAGATGGATCTGACTGTCAAACAACCCTAGAAGACTTTTAACAATGGTAAGACCCAAGCCGGTTCCCCCGTACTCTCTGTTGATCTGTATGGATCCTTGTTCAAAGCTGTCAAAAATACTCTGTTGCTGTTCCTTGCTTATCCCAATGCCGTTATCTCTGACCTCAAAATACACCGTGACATTTTCGTCTTCTTTTTTGAGGAGTTTGGCAATTACCCGAACTTCTCCATTTTTGGTAAACTTGATAGAATTCCCAATAAGGTTGATCAGGATCTGAGAGAGTTTTAATGGGTCACTCATCAGATGTTGCGGAATGTTATCATCGTACTGGAGAATGATCTTGGTATTTTTCTCCTTTGCGCTTTGTTGCAGGGAATCGATTACCTCGCTAATGATCTTTTTCAGATAGAACTCTATGCTCGCAGGTTCCAGTTTATCAGCATCAATTTTATTGATCTGTAGAATATCATTGATAAAGTTCAGAAGATAATCCCCGGAAAATTT
>JABDQM010000077.1 GCA_013042315.1 Flavobacteriaceae bacterium
GGCCTGGGGCGTACCACCTGTTCTTATTTCCTGCCCGATAACGAGCATTATGTCTACGGCTCTACCCATCTGGTAGACGACGCCTGCCCTGAAGTACCCTTGCGTTCCGGCGGAAATTACGTCTGGGCCGTATATGATTCCTTTGATATTTTTGTCGCCGACCTGGAGGGGAATATCGTAGATCAGCTAACTGATGAACCCGGTTATGACGCAGAAGCCACGGTCTCTCCCAAAGGAGACAAGATCGTTTTTACTTCCACACGAAGCGGAGACCTCGAACTCTACACCATGAATCTCGATGGCAGCGATGTACAACAGATCACAGATGAATTGGGCTATGACGGCGGGGCATTTTTCTCCCCTGACGGTACCAAGATTATCTTCCGTGCCAGCAGGCCCAAAACCGAAGAAGAGATCACAAAATACAAGGATTTGCTTAGCAGAGGCCTGGTAGAGCCCACAGAGATGGAACTCTTTATTTGCGATGCCGACGGTAGCAACCTAAAACAACTCACCTTTTTGGGCAATGCCAACTGGAGTCCCTTTTTCCATCCATCAGGGGAAAAGATCCTCTTTTCAAGCAATTTTGAAGCTAAAGAAGGCTTTCCTTTTAATCTCTATTTTATAGATATCGACGGGAAAAATCTGGAACGGGTAACCCATGGCGAGACCTTTGACGCCTTCCCGGTCTTTTCCAATGACGGAAAATATCTGGCCTTTTCCAGCAATCGCAATAACGGTGGTACCAGGGATACCAACTTGTTTATCGCTGAGTGGCAGGAATAAGTAATTTTCGCACTATCTTTGCGGTCCTTTAAGATTGCGCAAGAAAAAGAAAATGAAACACATCAGGAACTTCTGTATCATCGCCCACATTGACCATGGGAAAAGTACCCTGGCCGATAGGCTACTCGACTTTACCGGTTCGGTTACCGAGCGGGAAAAGAAAGAGCAGCTCCTCGATAATATGGACCTTGAACGGGAGCGGGGCATCACTATTAAAAGTCATGCCATACAGATGGAGTACACCTATGAGGGGGAACAGTATATTCTCAACCTTATCGATACTCCAGGCCACGTTGATTTTTCCTATGAAGTATCGAGATCCATTGCCGCCTGTGAAGGCGCCCTGCTGGTTGTTGATGCTGCCCAAAACATACAGGCCCAGACCATCTCCAACCTCTACCTCGCCCTTGAGAACGACTTAGAGATCATCCCGGTCTTGAATAAAGTAGACTTGCCCAGTGCCAATCCGGAGGAGGTTACAGATGATATTGTAGATCTTTTAGGATGCGATGCTGAAGAAGTGATCCCTGCCAGTGCTAAAACCGGAATTGGAATAGAAACCATCCTGAAAGCCATCATAGAGCGGATTCCCGCGCCCAGCGGAAACGTGGATGAGCCTTTGCAGGCCCTGGTATTCGATTCGGTTTACAATCCCTTCCGCGGAGTGGAGACCTATTTCAGGGTGATCAACGGAGAAATTAAAAAAGGACAGAAAATAAAATTTGTCGCTACCGGCAAAAGTTATTTTGCTGATGAAGTAGGGACCTTAAAGCTTACCCAACATCCTCGCCCCAGCATTAAAGCGGGTGATGTAGGATATCTAATTACGGGAATCAAAGATGCACGGGAAGTAAAAGTGGGTGATACCATCACCGACGCAGACAACCCCACTAAAAATGCCATTGGGGGCTTTGAAGATGTAAAGCCCATGGTTTTTGCGGGGATATACCCTGTAGACACCGAGGATTTTGAGGAATTGCGATCGTCCATGGAGAAATTACAGCTCAACGACGCCTCTTTGGTATTTACTCCTGAGAGCAGTGCCGCCTTAGGCTTTGGATTTCGCTGTGGCTTCCTGGGGATGCTGCATATGGAGATCATTCAGGAAAGGCTGGAACGGGAATTCGACATGACGGTGATCACTACAGTGCCCAACGTTAGCTATCAGGCGTTCACCAGAAAAGATCCTGATACGCCTGTGGTTGTCAACAATCCTTCCGATCTGCCCGACCCTTCCACCCTAGACAGGGTAGAAGAACCTTATATTAAAGCTACCATCATTACTAAATCAGATTATGTGGGTAATGTGATGTCGCTCTGTATTGAAAAGCGGGGTCAGATCACCAATCAGACCTACCTCACTACCGAGCGGGTGGAATTGAATTTTGACATGCCTTTGGCTGAGATTGTGTTCGACTTTTACGACAGGCTGAAGACGGTTTCCAGAGGGTACGCTTCGTTTGATTATGCGCCTATTGGAATGCGGGTATCTAAATTGGTACGCGTTGATATCTTGCTCAATGCACAGCCAGTTGATGCACTTTCTGCCTTGATCCACGCCGATAATGCAGCGAACATCGGGAAGAAAATGTGTGAGAAATTAAAGGAGCTCATTCCAAGGCAACAGTTCGACATTCCTATACAGGCTGCCATTGGCGCTAAGATCATTTCAAGGGAAACCATCAAGGCCCTGAGGAAGGATGTAACCGCCAAGTGTTACGGAGGGGATATTTCCAGAAAGCGTAAGCTGCTCGAAAAACAGAAAAAAGGGAAAAAGAGGATGCGCCAGGTGGGTAATGTGGAAATTCCGCAACAAGCCTTTATGGCCGTGTTAAAGCTAAACGACTAGTCTTCGTTTTCTTCAATTTTCTTTGTCTTTTCTGATTTCGTAGGCTTCTCGGCAGATTCGAAACGTTTCCCCAGATACACCAGCTTAAATCCTTCTCCTATATCGGTAAAACCTTTACTAAAGGAAGAGATGATCTCGATATTACCATCCGGGTCTTTCAGAAAAACAGGAATGATGTGATCATCTGCTTTGGTGATCTCTATCAATCCTTCATAGTGCTCCTGATCGTTAAGATCGATTTCATGGATGGCAGGAAATTTCCGCGCTGCTTCTGTGAGTTTTATAAAGTCGTCCGTATGCGAAAACAAGCCTTCTGCGGGATTGTTCTCCGGATCGTTCATCTCATCGGTATCTACCAGGCGAAATGACCCGTTCTCCCCAAATTGTTTCCTGAATTTGTCGATGGCGTATTTGTTGATCTCTGAGTTCCCGGTAAGTGCCATCAGGTAGCCTACGTCGTTTAATTCAATATTATCCGTCAGCGTATCAGAATAGATATTGGCTACGATCCCGTCAAGGCCCATTTTCTTACATTTCTCAATATTGTTCTCGTTGTTGTCAATGACCACCACATGCCGATTGTTGTTTTTGAGGTAGTTGGCAATGATTCGCGAAACCTTGCTTGCGCCAATCACCAAAATACCTTCTGATCGTTCCAGAAAAACACCCACCCATTTTGCAAATAGTCGGGCTGTGGTTGCATTCAGTAAAACAGTACCCAGCACGATCATAAAGACCAGAGGAGTAATATATTCTGCCCCCGGTTCGCCTTTTGCCATCAACTTGGAACCAAAAAGTGAGGCAATACCCGCTGCCACGATTCCCCTGGGGCCCACCCAGCCAATAAAGGCTTTTTCATTGAGTTTTAGACCCGATCCACGTGTACTGAGCAAGACGCCAATAGGCCTGATCAGGAATACAATCACCAGAAAGAGGATGGCCGTGTTCCAATTATAGATCAGTTCCATATCGCTGATGTTGATATTCGCCGCCAAGAGAATAAATAGGATGGAGATCAGCAAGACACTTAGTGATTCTTTAAAATACAGCAGTTCCTTCAGGTTGGGAAGGTTCATATTTCCCATCACCATTCCCATCACCACCACGGCCAAAAGCCCTGATTCGTGGGCAAAAACGTCAGATTCTACAAATACCAGAAGGACCACCGAGAGGGAAACCACATTGAGTAGATAGTGGGGAATCATATTTCTTTTGATGGCAAAAGCCAGGGCATGGGCAAATGTAAAACCGAAGGTACAACCAAAGAGCAGGATCTTTCCAAACTCAATAAGGGCTGTTTTGGTATAGGCCTGTCCTTCTCCCACACTGATAAACTCGAAGACTAATACAGCAACCAATGCCCCTATGGGATCGATAAGGATGCCTTCCCATTTTAAAATGGCAGACAAGTCTTTTCTCAAAGGTATATTTCTAAGTATAGGCGTAATTACCGTAGGGCCTGTCACGATAACCAAAGCAGAAAACAGAAAGGACATCTGCCAGCTAAGATCAAAGATAAAATGGGCTGCGATCCCGGCACCAAAAAAGGTAACCATGGTCCCAACCGTGATGAGTTTTGTGATCACCGGGCCTACGTTGGAAATCTCGGATCTTTTTAAGGTAAGTCCGCCCTCAAACAGGATAACACTGATCGCCAGGGAGACGAAATAGTACAGTCCTTCTCCCGGAAACAATCCTTTTTCTCCATTCCAGATAGGCTCGATGAGTTTTTGGCCGTCCTCGGTGTATAGAGTTGCTACGGGGCCCACAAGTAAGCCAATGAGAATCAGCGGGAGGATAGCCGGTAACTTAAAACGCCAGGCCACCCATTGAGCGACAATTCCCAGAATAATAATCCCTGCCAATTCGAGCATATCTCCTTTTTTACGCCGGGGAAAATAAATATTTCCCTTTTCTAATC
>JABDQM010000086.1 GCA_013042315.1 Flavobacteriaceae bacterium
CAATTTCTTTTATTCCCTGAGCGGAAATCTCCCTTGCATTATCAAGCACATTATTTAGGGTGTCGCTTCGCGATATCCCCCTGGCCAAAGGGATGGTACAGTAAGTACATTTGTAATCGCATCCGTCCTGCACCTTGAGAAAAGCCCTTGTCCTGTCTCCCAGGGAATAACTTCCCACATAGAAATCAGCCTCTTGTATCTCACAGGAGTGTACTTCCCCATGATCATTTTTACTCAGGTCATTGAGGTAGTCTGTGATCTTAAATTTCTCTGTAGCACCCAGGACCAGATCAACACCATCGACGGCCGCCAGTTCTTCAGGTTTGAGTTGTGCATAACAGCCAATGGCAATCAGGAAGGCTTCAGGATTCGATTTCTGTGCTTTTTTTACAATGGTCTTAAAGCGCTTATCTGCATTCTCTGTAACAGAACAGGTATTGATTACGTAGATATCAGCCCATTGTTCAAAGTCGACATTTTCATACCCTGAATTAGTAAAACTCCTCGCAATAGTAGAAGTTTCCGAATAATTCAGTTTACATCCAAGGGTGTAAAAAGCAACTTTCTTTTTCATGAATTCGTTCCTGATCAACGGGGCGCAAAGATACTATTTTGTTACGGGTCTTAAAAATTCAGCTGTTTCTCCTTGCAAGCATGCCTAATACTTCCGCCACTTTTTAGTGATTTCAAAAACGTGCTCCAGGATGGCGGCCTCTTTTTCATCGAAGGTCTTTCCCCTTCTCGCCATCATGACTTCGGCAGCTTCAAAGGCTTTTTTGGTATGGTAGGTTGAAAAACCACTGGCCCCTCCCCAGCTGAAACTGGGAATGAAATTACGAGGGAATCCGGGGACGTAAATATTGCAGTTTACCCCAATCACCGTACCGGTATTAAACATTGTATTGATCGCTGTCTTACTGTGATCCCCCATCATCAGTCCGCAGAATTGCAGTCCTGTCTGATCGAAGCGCTCGGTGGCATAATTCCAGAGGCGAACCTTGGCATAGTTATTCTTAAGGTTCGAATTATTTGAATCTGCCCCAATATTACACCATTCTCCCAGGACCGAATTGCCCAGGTAGCCGTCATGACCTTTGCTTGAATATCCGAAGATCACCGAGTTGTTGATCTCTCCGCAAACTTTCCCGTAGGGTCCTATGGTAGTTGGGCCATAAATCTTGGCGCCCATTTTTACCACCCCGCGTTCACATAGGGCAAATCCCCCTCGGATCATGTTTCCTTCCATAACTTCTGAGTCCTTCCCAAGGTAAATGGGGCCTTCAGTAGCATTCAGAATACTGTATTCCACTTTGGCTCCCTCTTCCAGAAAAATGTTTTCCGGGCAGATCACTCTGTTGGAGGCCGGAATGGGTGCACTTTTTCGCCCTTCTGTAATCCGTTCATAATCCAGCTGTAAGGCAACTCCGTTTTTTGAGAAAATATCCCAGGTATTTTGTATCCTGAAAAGATCGAGACCTGTTTCTTTTCTCTGCAGTTCACTTATAGTTTCTTCTGATTTTGGCTGTGCCGATCGGTAAGCCACCAGAGTTGAATCGCTGAAAAGAGCCGTTTCCGGTCCTATCGCCTGAATTTCAGCTAAGAGCTCAGGGGAGGGTAAAAATGAAGGGTCGATAAATAAGTTGTCCTCCCTGAGAACGAGCGGGTATTTAATCTCCAGATAGGATTCTGTTTTATAGGATAAATCAGCTTTTAGATAGTCTTCCCACTTTTCCCTTAAGGTAAGGATGCCCACTCTGATCTCCCCAACGGGGCGGGTAAATGTAAAGGGAAGCAATGAAGTCCTGACCTCACTGTCGAACAGTATGTAGTTCATGAAGTATGAATTTTACCCAAAAGTAAAAAAATAACGCCCCCGATGCATATCGGAGGCGTTGGTTTGCGTTGTTCTCCCCAAATTTTAGATGTCCGGGGGAATATAAATTCTTACTTCTTGAATTTCTGATATTTGTTCTTGAACTTATCGATCCTACCGGCGGTATCAACCAATTTGGCCTTCCCGGTATAAAATGGATGTGATGTCCTGGAGATTTCAAGTTTAATAAGTGGGTACTCCACTCCTTTTACTTCAAGGGTTTCTTTTGTCTCGGCGGTTGATTTTGTGATAAAAACATCGTCATTCGACATGTCTTTAAAAGCAACTAATCTGTAATTTTCCGGATGTATACCTTTTCTCATCGTCTTAGGGGTATTCTTTTTTCAGGCTGCAAATGTAATTATTTTTTTTAGCATTCCCCAAGAAGAATTTCAAAATTCCGTCTTAAAAATTGTATCTTGGTTTTGTAACAATTTCCATGTTATTACCACTAACTAGACAATTAACGTAAAACTGAACAACAAAATGGAACAAAATCAACCAACAATCGGGAAGTTCTCCCTTACCTACGGATTAATTCTGGGTGCAATCAGTGTAGTATTCGGCCTTATGCTCTATTCCATGGATGCTCACACTTCTCAGGATACCAGTAATACCGTTATTAGTATCGTAATCGCCGTCGCAATTATCATGCTGGGGATATTTAATTTCCGTAAAGCCAATGAAGGATATTTAAGCCTAGGACAGGCTATTAAATTAGCTATTATGATATCCCTAGTTTCTGGTCTGATCTGGATTGTTTATATGCTATTAATGGTCAATGTACTCGATACCAATTTTATCACCACTATCGCAGAGAACCAAAAAGCAGTAATGGAAGCGGAAGGAACCTTATCTGCTGCTCAAATTGAGCAACAATACGAGGGCACTCTTAATTACTTCTGGATTTCCTATCCCTTTATACTAATCTTCAATGTAATTATGGGACTCATTATCGGACTGATAGGTGGACTGATTCTGAAAAAAGCAAGGCCGCAGTAATTGAAAGGATTATTGTACTTTTGAAAGGAAGAAGCAACGATTCTCCATGAGCTTATCTATTGTCATTCCTTTACTTAACGAAGAAGAATCCTTAAAAGAACTTCATGATTGGGTTGTGTCTGTGATGCAATCCAATCATTTTATATACGAAATCCTGTTTATTGATGATGGCAGTACGGATAATTCCTGGGTGGTAATTACCGAACTGGCATCCCACAACGTAAATGTGAAAGGGATTCGATTTCTGAAAAATTTCGGGAAATCGCAGGCCCTCCATGCGGGTTTCAGGCAAGCCTCAGGAGATATAGTCGTCACCATGGATGCCGATCTGCAGGAC
>JABDQM010000268.1 GCA_013042315.1 Flavobacteriaceae bacterium
ATTTTAATTTAGAGGCTGTAAAATTCCCGGGTGTGTTGAGCAAATGAGATCTGCAATAGTCAGTTCCCAGAGCTTCCATGGCTCTATTGCCAATTTCTACAGCGCGACTATCACACCAAATAATTGCTTTACGCAGGGGTAGGCCATTTTTATCAACGACTACAAGTCCGTGCATCTGATAGGCGATTCCAATAGCTGAAATTTCTTTTTTTGGAATAGAGAACTCATTCATGATAGCATGTATCGCATTACAGGTATGAGTCCACCAGAGATCTGGATGCTGCTCTGCCCAATCTTTCTTTTTGGATTGTATAGGTAATTCTGTATCGGGCTCTGAGTGAACGCCAATTGTTTTGCCGCTGCCTGCCTCAACTAGAGCGACTTTAATAAACGAACTTCCTATGTCGAGTCCCAGATAGTACATTAAGTAATGGATGACAGTAAAGAAAGGTAGGAGATTATAATGTAAAGCACAAGCGAGGCTTTACGGATTATGAGATCAAGTAGTACAAATAAAAAACCCCGGCCAATGACCGGGGTTCTTATTAGTATGATTTCAGGAATTAGTATCCTGGGTTTTGTACTAAGTTAGGATTAGCCAACAATTGAGTTGGAGGAATTGGGAATACGTGACGACTTGCATTTCCAATTTCTGAAGATTCTTTGAATAACCAATCTCTTGTGAATTGTCCAAAACGAATAAGGTCATTTCTTCTCCATACTTCCTGATACAGTTCACGACCTCTTTCATCGAGTAGTTGCTGCTCTCCTACAGTTCCCAGTGGCGTTGCACCTCTGAGTACGCGAAGCTCATTAACCATGGCAGTAGCATCACCGCCAGAACGTAGCATAGCTTCAGCTTTCATAAGGTGAGCATCTGCATATCTGAAGATAACTTCAAAACCTTCCTGACCTCCACCGTATCTCGGGTTGTATTTCATAACACGGATACCGGTTGTTTCGTCATTGTTTATAAAACTAGAAGCACCTGTTCCGTCAACAAAATCTCTTTTGAAGGTCAAAGGAGCACCGGCTCTGTCTGTCAAAGCAGTACCATCTAAAGCGTATTGTTGTCCAACCAGATAACCGAAACCAACGTTTGATCCGTCAACCAGACCACCGTTATCTGTTGTTCCAGGTTCTCCTGTAAATGGGGTACCCGCTAATGGCACTCCTCCTCTTCGTTCTTCCTGGCCATCTAATGCGTTTCCGTTTACATCAACTTCGTTGCTATTTGCATCACCTTCGTACAGATCATAATATTCGGCGAGGGTACTAAATCCATTCCATCCACCACCACTGATGGCTGTTGAATTGTAGTGAAGACCGTTAAATATTCTGTTTCCGGTTGCCAAAGCTGATAAAGACCAGATTGTTTCTGTACTTCCGCCTGTATCTTCAGGGTTTCTAAAGAGGTCAAAGTATCCAGACTGCAAGGCAAAACCATCAGCTGCTATTTGATCAACCAATGAAATCACTTCATTCATGTCTCCTGAATCAGGGCTTCCACCTAGGTAGATGTGCTTATTTAAAAGAACCTTGGCCTTGAGATAACGCGCAGCTGCTTTGCTACCCCTTCCGAGATCACTACTCAGTGCTGGGGTGGTTGGCAAATTAGCGATAGCTTGATCAAGATCTGCGAGGATAAAATCTACAGCGGCCTGACCTGTTAGTACTTCGGGCAAGGTAGAAGAAGGAAGTGATGTATCCCTAAAAGGTACCTGTCCGTAGTTGTCTAAAATAATCCACATACTGAATGCTCTCAAGAAACTTGCATCTCCAATGTTCTGGGCAGAAGGACTACTCCTTGAGTCCAAGACCTGAGAAGCCTGTAACTGGTTAGCATTAAATTGATTCCAAACAGTACCGATAAAGGCGTGTTCTGAATTCCATGCATGGTTGTGTAATACTCTCCAAAGACCATTATCACCCCAGTCAGTTCCTCTTGTAGGAACTAAGGCTGCATCTGTGGTTACTTCCTGAAGGGCAAAGAAATTTGCCTGATCACCGTATTGTCCACCTACGCTACTGTATAATCCATCAATTGCAGATGAAGGATCGGCAAGTCCCTGGAATCCTTCACTGATTATAGAATCAGTTTCTTCGATCTCCAGATTGGTACAAGCTGTTAGTCCTACCACAGAAGCTAGTGTGAGTAAATAAATTTTGATTTGAATTCTTTTCATGATTTTCAACTTTTTTTTAATTAAAATGATGCATTAAGACCAAAAGTTATTGTCCTTGGATTTGGGAACGCTGCCCAGTCGATTCCTCTTGTAGGAACTCCGGAACCGAGGTCACCAGTAGGAACAGTAACTTCAGGATCCAGACCAGAGTAATCAGTAATAAGGAATAAATTCTGACCGGTTAATGACAATCTTAGGGTTTTGAAAAGGCCGTCACCACTTAGAGGCACATTGTACCCAAGGGTTGCGTTCTGTAGACGTACAAAATCACCTTTTTCAAGGAACCTTGTGGAAACATCTGCAGATGCACCACCGTTCTCTCCGGAAGCAATAACATCCTGAGTTACGTTACGTGCGTTGTTGATAGCACCTCCTGTGAAGAAACCGTTTCTGGTGTTGTTGTATACCGAGAAGCCGAACTGACCTGAGAAATAAGCCGAAGCATCCCAGTTGCCGGTTGTGAAATTCAGTGATAAACCACCGGTAACATCAGGTAAGGCATCCTCACCAACAAATGTTTGGTCAGCGATAGGATCTCCTACTCCGTTTCCATCTACATCCTGATAAACAGGGAATCCATTACTGTCAAAGCCTTCAAAGATGGCCATGTAATAAGAGAATAATGATCTTCCGGCTTCAAATCGCTGAGCGAAAGCACCTGAAAGTCCTTGTCCGTTAATTTCACCTGTGTTAATAGCACTGGCAAAATCCTGAACCTCATTCTCGTTATAAGCGATATTAAAGGCAGCAGAGAATGTTGAATTTTCTGCCTGAATAAAGTCGTAAGCTATAGCAAATTCAATACCCTGGTTAAGGATAGTGGCATCTACATTACCAAACTGGAACGGATCAACTGCAGGAGCTGCAGGAGGAGTTCTCAGTAAAAGGTCATTGGTTTCGTTTCGGTATACATCTATACTACCAGAGAGTCTGTCTGAATTAAAACCAAAGTCGAAACCAACGTTAAGGTTGAGCGTCTCTTCCCATTTCAAGTCAGGAACATCCGTAGCAACAATAGCTAAGCCACTGGGGTTTACATTCAGGTTAGGTTGAGTCCCGATTCCGCCAAATCGCTGTCTGGCGACAAAGTTTCCGTATCCCAAACCTTCCTGGTTACCTACAAGTCCACCACTTAAACGCAGTTTTAAAGTAGATACATTGTCACCTACGAATCCTTCTTCATTAAGTTTCCAGGCAAATGCACCTGAAGGGAAATACCCGTATTGGTTTTCAGGACCAAATCTTGAAGATCCATCAGCTCTTACTGTAGCTGTAAACAAGTACTTGTTTGACAGTGAGTAATTGACACGGGCGAAGAACGACTGTAATTCATCTGTGTTATTAAAGGTGTCAGCTGTCATGGCTCTTACCAATTTGTTAAAGCCAAAACCGACATTCTCACCGGCAACTACTACAGGCTGCAATCGGTTTACGATCAGGCCGGTTGTATTTTCTCCGTAATAGTATTGTTGGTATGAACCATCGATTGTCCTACCTGCTCCATTTACAGTTTCACGAAGATCAGCTCCCATTTGATTAAGTTCGGTTGTTCCGAACCCACGGCCTTGTGAATTTCTTCCACTAACATTAAAATCCTGGAAGGAATACCCTACTAAAGCATCGATATTGGAATTGCCAAAATCTTTCTTGAAATTCAAAGTTGCTTCCAATAAGTGGTTCTCTCTAAAGAGCGTATTATAGAATCCAAGACCTTGACCTGAAATTCCGTCAAAGTTTAAAAGATTACCTGAAAGAGCAGAGGTGTTCTCTCCCTCAGATTTATCATAACCTACATTTATTTTACCTGTAAGTTCAGGTGTAAACTTATAATCTATAGAACCATTTACCAATATTCTGTTGGTATTAGTTTCGTTTTGAGTAAACGCTAAATAATTCGCCGGCTTAATTTGAGTTCCTCCATCAGTAAATGTCGGAGTTGAACCCCAGGTTGGATTAGCAGAGTAACTGGCTCCGAGGATATCCCCACGGAATCCGGCTCCACCACTAAGAGGTGCTGTCTCATCATTAACACGTGATATTGTAGCTTGTAAACCTAAGGTCAATTTATCATCGAGGAAACGATGTGTGAGGTTTAATCTACCTGTAATTCTTTCTAAGCTTGTTTTTTCAATTACACCAAATTGCTTCTGGTATCCGAAAGTAGCACGAATATTTCCTTTTCCGTAGTTATTAGAATAGGATACGTTCTGGTTTTGAGAGGCAACAGTTCTGGTGATAAAATCTTGCCAGTCTGTACTTCCGCCAAAATTTACTGCTGAAGCATCACCCCCATAAAGAGATACTCCATCGAGAAACTCATCTCTCCCGAGCAAATCGTATCTGTTAGCTGGAGTAGCAATACTTAAGGAAGAAGCGAATTCAATTCTTCCACCTGAACTTGCTTTCCCACTTTTAGTAGTAATGATCACAACCCCGTTCGCACCCCTGGAACCGTAAATAGCGGTAGCCGAGGCATCTTTAAGGATACTGATACTTTCAATATCAGAGGGGTTTAAGAAGTTCAATGGGTTTCTTACAGCACTACCACCACTTCCTGTATCTCCACCTGGAGAAGTGTTTCCGGATGCAAGTGGTACACCATCAACTACAAAAAGAGGGTTGTTGTCACCCCTAACGGAGTTTGAACCCCTAATATTTACTGAGATCCCCGCACCAGGCTCACCACTGGTTTGCTGGATGTTTACCCCTGCGGTTTTACCCTGGATCAACTGTTCCGGAGAGGAAATTACCCCGCCGTTAAAGTCTTCAGATGTTACGGCTGTTACCGCTCCAGTTGCATCTTTAACAGTAGTAGTACCATACCCGATGATTACTACTTCGTCTAATGCCTGGGCATCTTCTTCCAGGACTACATTAATGGAAGAACGTCCATTAACAGCAATTTCTTGTGTTTTGTAGCCGATGTAACTTACAACAAGAACGGCATCGCTGCTGACGTCACTTAAAGTGTAGTTACCATCAAAATCTGTTTGAGTACCATTCGTAGTACCTTGTACTACAACGCTCGCCCCGGGTAGTGGACCAGTAGCATCAGAAACAGTACCTGATACATCTTGCGCCTTAACCAATCCGAAGCTTAAGATCGCTCCAACCAGCATAAGACTTTTTAGTAGTGTAATCTTCATAAAAAGTTAATTTTAAGTTTAGTTAATTTAATTCAAGCGTTAAACATATATAAAATAATTGTTAATTATCAAAAAACCAATATTTTGCCTGTTTACGAAAACGGTTTCGTGTTAATAACTTTTAAAACATGGTTATTCAATAATTAAACCTTACATGTTTCAATTTATCTCTAAATATGGGATGACTTTATTGTTGAATTCGAAACAAATATAGCAAAAATTCATTCTCATACCCTATTTTATCTCAATTTCAGACCAAAGTTTTAATAATTTGAATGTTAAAAAAAAGGTTTATTTAACATCGCTTTATGTACCTTTAATTTCTTGGGAAGAAGTAAAGGATCTCTTTTTGAAACGCAAAATCACTCTTAAGCACATTGCCAGGGAATTGGATGTATCCATATCCACGGTTTCAAAAGCTTTGAAAAACAGCGAAGAAATCGGGCAGGATACAAAAGATAAAATACAGGCTTTTGCCAAGCTGTATAACTACCGCCCCAATAATATAGCTATCAGTCTTAAGAATAAGAGAACAAAAAACATCGGAGTCATCATCCCCGATATCGTTCACCATTTTTTCACAACTGTTTTCCGGGGGATCGAACATTACGCAAACGCCAGAGGGTATAATGTAATCGTCTGCGTTTCCGATGAATCCTTTGACAAGGAAGTGATCAATATGGAAATGCTGGCCAATGGCAGTATTGACGGATTTATCATGGCGCTTTCAGGGGAGACTCAATTAAAAAACGATTACAATCATCTAAAGGAAGTAACTGAGCAAGGCATTCCTTTAGTTCTATTCGACAGGGTGACCGATGAGATTCAATGCGACAAAGTAATTATCAATGACGAAGAAGCAGCCTATCGGGCTGTAGAGAAACTCATCGAGCTAGGACGAAAAAGAATAGCCCTGATCACTACAGAAAATTATTTAAATGTAAGTGCAAAAAGAGCTGAAGGATACTACAGGGCTTTGAGAGATCACAAAATTTCCTTTGATGAAAATCTCGTACTACAATTGCCTTACCAACAAGAAAAAGAGAGTAAAAGTGAAGTATTTTTTAAGAATCAAAAATTCGACGCCGTACTCTGTGTCAATGAAATATTTGCAATAAAATGCATTGGCCTTGCCCAAAAATACAACAAACGCGTTCCGGAGGACATTGCGTTTATTGGTTTTACAGATGGAATTTTGTCAAAGTATTCAACTCCTTCCCTTACCTCTGTAGATCAACACGGGGAACTGATGGGTGAGACGGCTGCTCAAATGCTCATCGATAAAATAGAAAGCGATCACGGAGAAAATGACGAAGAACACTTTGAGACAAAGATCATCTCTGCTACACTGATCGAAAGAGGATCAACCCTCTCCAATTCACAATAAAGGACTGCCAATGTGAAACCTTCGAAAGGCTGCTCTCATCTTGTTTCTACTTTGTATATTGTCAGCTGTTTTAAATAAGTCGATTTAAGTTCACTTGAACGAATAAATTTCACTGTACATACCAACCCAAATATGCATAACAAAGGTTTTATATTCGACCTGGATGGCGTCATAGTTGACACTGCTAAGTACCATTACCTGGCCTGGAAGCATTTAGCTGACGAACTCGGGATTCCCTTTACCAAAGAACAGAATGAACAATTTAAAGGCGTAAGCAGGAAGCGTTGCCTGGAAATTTTACTGGATTGGGGGAACATTAAAGTTAGTCAGGAACAATTTGACCAATGGCTGGCAGAGAAAAATCAGGACTATTTGCAATACATCGAAACCATGACCGAAGATGAGATCCTGCCCGATGTCACCAAAGTACTCAATTTTCTAAGGGACCACAGGGTTCCGATGGCTTTGGGATCAGCCAGTAAAAATGCACAGCCAATATTGAAAAAAGTGGGACTTATTCCTTATTTTAACAGCATTGTTGATGGCACACAGGTCAGGAAGGCAAAACCCAACCCCGAAGTCTTTTTGATTGCGGCTTCAAATCTGGATATTGACCCGGAGAATTGCGTTGTATTTGAGGATGCTATCGCGGGCATAGAAGCGGCAAACAGCGCAGGAATGACCAGTGTCGGTATTGGCAATAAGAACACATTATCGAATGCTCAGTACATCTTTAAGGATTTTACTGAGATCGATCTCAACTTTATTAAGAAACTAGCAGAATTATAACTTATGAATCAGGATTATATTAAACCCAACGATTGGTCGATTATTGAAGAAGGATTCGACAAGGAAAATGTAAAATCTTCCGAAAGTATATTCAGCCTTGGAAACGGGGCCATGGGACAGCGAGCCAACTTTGAAGAAAAGTACAGCGGACCAACTTTCCAGGGGAGCTACATCGGAGGAGTGTATTACCCTGATAAAACCAGAGTTGGATGGTGGAAAAACGGCTATCCTGAATACTTTGCCAAGGTCATCAATGCGCCAAGTTGGATTGGAATACACGTCTTAATTGACGGGGAAGCTCTCGATCTCAATGCTTGTAGCAGCGTCGATAATTTCAGGAGGGAATTAAACATGAAAGAAGGGGTTTACTACAGAAGCTTTACAGCGACTCTTAAAAATGACAAGAAAGTTGAGGTAAAAGTAACCCGATTCCTCAGCCTGGATCTCGATGAAGTAGGCGCTATACGATTTGAGATAACTGCTGTAAAAGAAGACCTGACGGTAACTTTTTCACCCTTCCTCGATAGCGGTATCACCAACGAAGACAGCAATTGGGATGACAAATTTTGGAACACGACTAGTGTTTCCTCCCAAGGGAGCCAGGCCTTTATTGAAGCCCATACCATGAAGACCAATTTTGAAACTTGCACCTTTATGGAGTGTCAACTGGAATACAAGGACAAAATCCATAACAAGCCCGTTGAAACTGAAGAGAAAGAACTATGGGTGGGCCATGCATATAAGCAAAAGATAGACAAAGGCTCTACGGTTTCGTTTTATAAGTTCGGAGGATACACTGTATCTCGTAACCACAAAGGTGGTAACTTGGTAGAGGCGGCTAAAGAAGTCTTGAGTAAAGCCACAAAGCAAGGTTTTGACGCTCTTCTCGAGGGTCAGAAAAAAGCCTGGGCAGGGATATGGGAAATGAGCGACATTACCATCGAAGGCGATACCAAAGCACAACAGGGAATCCGATTTAACATCTTTCAGCTCAACCAAACCTACCTGGGAAAAGATTCGAGGTTGAACATTGGGCCAAAAGGATTCACCGGTGAGAAATACGGCGGTAGCACCTATTGGGACACAGAGGCTTATTGCATTCCATTCTATATGGCAACAAAGAATCACCACGTTGCCAGGAACCTGTTAAAATACCGGTATAATCATTTGGAAAAGGCGATCGCCAATGCCAAGAAACTCGGCTTTACAAATGGCGCTGCCCTTTATCCCATGGTGACCATGAACGGGGAAGAATGCCACAATGAATGGGAAATTACATTTGAAGAAATCCACCGGAATGGTGCAATTGCCTTCGCTATCTATAATTATTTCCGGTATACGGGAGACTATTCCTACATCCCTGAAATGGGCTTGGAAGTTCTCATAGGCATTACCCGATTCTGGCATCAGAGAGCGACATTCTCCAAACAAAAGAACAAGTATGTTATTCTGGGTGTGACCGGACCCAACGAGTATGAGAACAACGTAAACAATAACTGGTATACAAATTATATGGCGCGTTGGTGTATTCAATACACCCTCGAACAACTCGAGAAAGTAAAAGCGGGATACAAAGAAGATTACGACAGGATAATTGGCTACACCAAACTAAACAAAGCAGAGACGGACGAATGGAAAGAAGTGGCTGATGCTATGTACTTCCCCTTCTCAGATCAGCTTGGGATTTATCTCCAGCAAGACGGTTTTCTCGACAAGGAATTGGTAACCGTGGAAGACCTGCCAAAATCACAAAGGCCAATCAACCAGAAGTGGAGTTGGGATCGTATCCTGAGGTCACCCTACATCAAACAGGCTGATGTACTGCAGGGATTCTATTTCTTTGAAGATCATTTCTCTGAAGAAGACCTGGAAAAACACTTTAATTTCTACGAGCCATTTACCGTTCACGAATCCTCTCTTTCCCCATGTGTCCATAGTATTCAGGCAGCAAAACTCGACAGGATGGAACAAGCCTATCAGTTTTACCTGCGTACTTCCCGACTAGATCTCGACGATTATAACAAGGAAGTTGAAGAAGGATTGCATATCACTTCCATGGCCGGGACCTGGATGAGTATTGTGGAAGGATTCGGCGGGATGAGGATCAAGAATGATAAATTGTCCTTCACCCCGAGAATACCTGAGGAATGGGATTCCTACTCCTTTAAGATCAATTTCAGAAACCGTATCCTGAAAATCCTCGTGGATAAGTCGGGCGCGCACTTCGAATTGGAAGGAGATCACGAGATGTCGATTAGGCTGAACGGGGAGCGACTAGTTTTACAACCTGTTGCAAAAAATACGGTGCAGTAAAATGACAGCAAAGAGGAGTAATAAAGTAGAAGGTAGTTATACCTTCTCTCCTTTGTTATACTTATTCCTTCTGATCTTTTCAATGGTAAATAACATGGCAAATGCCCAGATTGAACGCATAGAACCCCCTCATTGGTGGGTTGGATTTAAGGATTCGTCTTTGCAGTTACTGGTGAAAGGACCGGGAATTGGAAAATACGATGTGAAGATCAAACAAAGCAGTGTTAACATCAGAGAAATTCATCAGGCCGATAGCCCTAATTATTTATTTCTCGACTTGCAGATTCCTCCAGATGCACTGCCTGGTGAATTAGAACTGGAATTTACCAGGGAAGGAAAACCCGTGATAAGCTATCCTTATCAATTAAAGGCCCGTTCGCAAAACCCTGAAGACTTCATAGGATTTTCTGCTAAGGATGTAATTTATTTGATCACGCCCGATCGTTTTGCCAACGGCGATCCGTCCAACGATATAGATCTAAGGCTGAAAGAAAAGTCGATTAATCGCCGGGACGACTATGCCCGGCACGGAGGCGACATTCGGGGCATGATCAATCACCTGGACTACATGGAAGACATGGGTTTTACCGCTATCTGGCCAAGTCCATTACTGATCAATGATATGCCCAGAACATCCTACCACGGATATGCCATAACCGATTTTTATAAAGTGGATCCCAGATTTGGCGATCTGGCAGAATATCAGGAATTGTCCCAAAAAGCAAAGGCGAAGGGAATTAAACTGATAATGGATCAGGTAAATAACCATTGCGGATTGAGTCATTGGTGGATGGAGGACCTGCCCTTTTCCGATTGGATTAATTACCAGGAAGGCTATGAAAAAGGGGAAAACATCACCGTTACAAATCACAGACGCACGGTGAACCAGGACATTTACGCCTCAGATTGGGACAAGGATCTTTTAGATAATGGCTGGTTTGTTCCTTCAATGCCCGACCTCAATCAAAACAATCCATTTTTAGCCCAGTATATCATACAGAATAGTCTTTGGTGGATTGAAGCACTGCAATTGGGCGGGATAAGACAGGACACCTATCCTTATCCGGAGAAAGATTTTATGACCGAATGGGCAAGGCGAATAATGAACGAATATCCTCAGTTTTCAATAGTGGGCGAGGAATGGAGTTACAATCCTTTGGTGGTCGGGTATTGGCAACAGGGAGCACATAATCGCGATGGATATAAATCGTATCTAAAATGTACCATGGATTTCCCGCTGCAAAAAACCCTTGTTGAAGCGCTGAGAGAAAAGGAAAGCTGGGACACAGGCCTGATAAAACTCTACGAAGGTCTGGCGAACGACTTTTATTACGCTTCCCCTCAGGATATGATGCTTTTTGGGGACAATCACGATATGGACCGACTTTACACTCAATTGGGAGAAGATGCTGTTCTGACCAAAATGGCCTTGGCATTTATTATGGTCGCCCCCAGAATACCACAGCTTTACTACGGTACCGAGATCCTGATGGAGAATAGCGATAAACCAGGGGATCATGGCCTTATTAGAACCGATTTTCCCGGAGGCTGGCCGGGAGATGCCGTAAATGCTTTTACAGGAGAGGGTTTAGAAACTGAGGCTGCTGAGATGCAACAATTTGTCAGGACATTGCTGAGGTTCAGGAAGGAACAAAAAGCAATTCACGAAGGTGAAACCAAGCATTTTAGTCCGGAAAAAGGGGTCTATGTTTTATTTCGTTATCTCCAAGATAAAAAGATCATGCTGATCTTAAATAAAAATGAAAAAGCGATGACGATAAGCCTTGATAGATTCAAAGAAATGAATATTGAAAATAAATCCTTCCGGGAAGTATTTAGTGGAAATACGCTTGTACTGAAAGATCAATTGGAGATCAGTAAAAGAGGGCTGTTGTTATTTGTAAATTAAGTTGATGATGACTAAAAGATTTATCCTTGCGTTTGCTCTTGTGTCTTTGCTGATATGCTGTGAGGATAAAAAGGGTAGTGGCAAGGGAGAAAAAGATAGAATTGAAATGGAAGAACAAGGAAAGAAGGTTATTTACCAAGTGTTTACCCGTTTATTTGGGAATACGAATACTACCAATAAGCCCTGGGGGACCATAGAAGAAAATGGAGTAGGAAAGTTTGGTGATTTTACTCCAAAGGCACTGAAGGAAATCAGGGAGCTGGGAATCACTCATATATGGTACACAGGGGTGCCGCATCACGCTTTAGCAACGGATTATACCGAGTACGGTATTTCAAAAGATGATCCGGATGTGATCAAAGGAAGGGCCGGGTCTCCCTATGCTGTGAAAGATTATTACAACGTAAACCCTGATCTTGCTAGCAATCCTGATCAGAGGCTGGAAGAATTTAGAGAGCTGGTACAGCGAACCCATCAAGCGGGAATGAAGGTAATCATCGACATTGTTCCCAACCACGTTGCCCGTTATTATGAAGGTGCTTCAACGCCTGAGGGGAAAGAGGCCTTTGGTGCAACTGATGACACTTCAGTAGAATATAAAAGGGACAATAACTTCTATTATATCCCCGGGACCGCATTTCAGGTTCCTGAATGGAAGAATGGGTATCAACCATTAGGAGGAAACCCACATTCGCTGGCAGATAATCAATTTGAAGAAAATCCTGCAAAATGGACCGGGAACGGTTCCAGGCTTGCCCAGCCGGATATGAACGACTGGTACGAGACTGTGAGGATCAATTACGGGGTAAAACCCGATGGAACCCTTGACTTTGATCAATTACCAGGAGACTACGATTCAAAGTCGGATCAGGAACATCTGGCATTCTGGAAAGACAAATCAGTGCCCGATTCCTGGATTAAATTCAGAGATATCGCTTTGTACTGGCTTGATTTTGGAATAGACGGTTTTCGATTCGATATGGCCGAGATGGTTCCTGTAGAATTCTGGAGCTATCTCAATTCGCATATCAAAGAGAAAAATTCAAATGCCTTATTGCTGGCTGAAGTTTACAATCCATCACTCTACCGGGATTATATCCATCGAGGAAAAATGGATTACCTCTATGACAAGGTTGAGCTCTACGATAGTCTCAAGCACATAATGCAGGGACATGGCTGGACAGACCATATTCCTGTGGTTCAAAAAGGCCTATTGGATATTGAACACCATATGCTTCACTTTTTAGAAAATCACGATGAACAAAGAATAGCCAGTCCGGAATTTGCCGGGGATGCCATGCGAGGTAAGCCGGCCATGGTGGTCTCGGCAACACTGAGTACTTCGCCCACGATGATCTATTTTGGCCAGGAAGTTGGAGAACCTGGTGCTGAGCATGCGGGATTTGGTAGTCCGTCCAGAACATCCATCTTTGATTATATCGGCGTTCCACATCATCAGCGATGGGTGAATGATAAGAAATTTGACGGGGGACAACTGTCGGAAGAAGAAGCGGACCTAAGAGATTTTTACGAGAGGCTATTAAATCTGACGATCAAGAGCAAGGCGCTTATGGGGGCCTATGAAGACATCCATTATTACAACCGGGACAATACAGAAGGATACAATTACCGGGTTTACTCCTTTGTGCGCTGGCAAGACGATGAGCGTTTGTTGGTGTTGACCAATTTCGATGCTTCAGAGTCTTATGATATTGAGATGAAGATATCCCCTGTGGTGGTTAAAGCCTGGGGATTGGAAGAGGGATCGGAATACGTATTATCCGACCTTTTGTACAATGAAGCTGAGGTAAAATTAAATATTGAAAAAGGGCAAGGACTCTTTCAAATAAGTCTTGCCCCTTTACAGTCCTATATTTTTAAACTAAAGGAATAAGGTAACCTTTTAAGGTTGCTCAAAAACATCTTAATCAAGCTTCACCATTCTTCGGCGATGTAGCCTTGTACATAAGGCCGATAACTGCACCTATAATTCCGTAGTAAACAATGTCCAACACGGCTTCTACGAGGTGACCGGTTAAATCCATAAATTCGGAGGTGGCATACCAAAGAAGGCCCATGCCTAAGCCCATAAAGATTCCGATCCAGATTCCGAATTGAAATCCTCCTCCCAAGCTGTGATATCCTCTTGCCCATTTGCCGTAAATGCTACTAAGGGCAAAAGCGGCAATCAGGTTGGAAAGAATAAGGAATGGAAAATCCGGAGGATCTTTCATTGCCTTGGTCAGGGTGTGTCCCTCAAAAAAATCAACAGTTGCCACGCCCCAAATCAGGAAGCCCAGCACAAACATGGCAACGGTAGCTACTACTGTTGCCAAAAGATTTTGTTTTGAAAACATAGTTTTGAAATTAATTGGTTGTTGTACCGTCAAAGATATCAATAAAAAAATACGATATATTGAAAAATTTAGCAGAAATAAAACGAAATACGTAATATAAATATTAATAAAATGACAATAATACGCTTATATGGATGGGTCAATAATTTTGGTATTCAAGTTGTATTTTTGGTCTACTGAAAATTATCTGAGATGAAGAGAATCATATTTTTATCTATAGTTTTATTGATTTCAAGTTGCGAAGGAGTGGGTCATAAAATGAAAGTAATAGGACATCGGGGAGCAATGGGTCACGAGACTGAAAACACCCTGGCTTCAATTCAGAAGGCAATGGACCTTGGAGTTGATATGATCGAGATTGATGTTTTTAGGATTAAAAGTGGGGAGATCATGGTCTTTCACGACGAGCGATTAGAACGCCTTAGTAATGCGGGTGGAATGATCGAGGATTACGATTTTTTTGACCTGGACAAAGTGATATTAAATGGCAATCACAAGATTCCCACCTTGCAGGATGTCCTTAAATTGATCGGAGGCAAGGTTCCGCTCAACATAGAACTCAAAGGAGCGAATACCTCTGAAAGGGTAAATTTTATCACCGATTATTACATAAGGGAAAAGGGATGGAAATTGGAAGACTTTCTGATTTCAAGTTTTAATTGGGAAGAATTGAAAAGCATGCGAGCGATTAATCCTGAGATCTCCATTGCTGTTCTCACGGAAGACGATCCGATAAAAGCCATACCTATAGCCAAAGAACTGGGAGCTGTGGCGATCAATCCCTATTACAAAAATCTCGCAAATCCGGAAGTAGTAAAAGCTATTCAGGAAGAGGGGTTTAAAGTGTATGTCTGGACTGTTAATGAAAAATCGGATATCAATAAAATGAGCGAATTCGGAGTTGATGGAATCTTTACCAACTTTCCCGAAAGGGCAAACTGATGTACGATCTAATTGTTATCGGGGGAGGTGCTGCCGGATTTTACGGGGCGATCCATGTGGCGGAGACCAGGCCCGATATGAAAGTCCTGATTCTCGAACAAGGGAAACAAGTATTAGGCAAAGTTAAAGTGTCCGGAGGTGGTCGATGTAATGTGACCCATGCCCAGTTTAACCCGGCATTATTGGTTCAGGCCTATCCCAGAGGAGAAAAAGAATTACGGGGTCCCTTTAATTCGTATAACCCTCAGCATACTGTGGATTTTTTCAATAATAGGGGAATAGAATTGAAGGTAGAGGATGATGGCAGAATGTTTCCCGTGAGCAATTCTTCACAGACCATTATCGATTGTTTTATGGAGGCTGTATCCTCATCAGCTATAGAACTCAAGAGAAATTCCGGTGTTGTGGATGTATATTCACCCGAAAGTAATTCAACAGAAAGTAGGTTTTGGGAAGTAAAGACCAAGCTGCAATCGTATCGTACAAAAAACCTTCTGATCGCCTCCGGAAGCGGTACAAAGATGTGGAACATTCTTAAGCGTATAGGTCATAACATCATTGATCCGGTGCCTTCCCTTTTTACCTTTAATATTAAAGATCCCCGAATTGACGGTATCCCGGGAGTAAGCGTCAATGCAAGGGTGGAATTGCTTTCAAGAGACCTTGTAGGTAAGGGTGTATCGGGCACAATTAAAACCCGCTCTAGAAAATCAGAACATCTGGTAACGGAGGGACCTTTGTTGATCACACATTGGGGGATGAGCGGACCTGCAATTCTAAAATTATCTTCCAGAGGAGCTCGCATTTTAAATGAGTATAACTACAGGTTCAGGATAAGGGTGAACTGGATGCCTGAATACCATCAGCAAGGCATGTATTCTTTTCTGATGGAGGTTAAGAATATAGAAGCAAAGAAAACGGCCTACCGAACCTGCCCGGTTGAAATTCCGCGCCGACTTTGGGGAAAGTTGGTCATTGCCGCCGGTATAAGTCAGGAGCAGAAATGGGCCGACCTGTCAAAAAAACAGCTGCAGCAACTCGCAGCACAACTCACATCGTCAGAATTCCTGGTAGATGGAAAGAGCACCTTTAAAGAAGAGTTTGTCACTGCCGGTGGTGTCGACCTGAAAGAGATAGATTTCAAAACTTTTGGGAGCAAAATTCACGAAGGACTTTATTTTGCCGGGGAGGTTTTAAATATTGACGCGCTTACAGGGGGTTATAATTTTCAAAGCGCCTGGTCCGGAGCTTATCTGGCTGCCAGAGCCATATCGGAATCTAATACCTGACTAAACCGAAAGAAGGAGAAATAATCCTGCGGCCATGGATGCTCCAAGAACGGGTCCTGCAATGGGCACCCATGAATACGCCCAGTCACTTCCACCTTTTTCCTTTATGGGGAAGAGGGCGTGTACCAGTCTTGGCCCCAGATCACGGGCAGGATTTATTGCATATCCGGTAGTGCCGCCCAAACTAAGACCGATAACCCAGACCAATAAAGAGACCGGAAGTGCTCCCAGAGAGCCCAGACCAATCACTTCCTCTGTAGCTAGTAATGAAGCATCAGAAAAAAACAATACGGTAAAGACCAGAACAAAGGTGCCCACAATCTCGCTTACCAGATTGGAACCGTAATTCCGAATGGCTGGTACGGTTGCAAACACTACCAGTTTCAAGCCTTTGTCCTTGGTGGCATCAAAATGATCTATATAAGATAACCAGACTACGGCCGCACCTACCATAGCACCAAGTAGTTGAGCGAGAATATACATGGGAACACTTGCCCAGTCGAAAAGTCCGGCCAGAGCCAGTCCAATTGTTACTGCAGGATTAATATGGGCACCACTATACGGGCCTGCTACCACAACGCCTACAAAAACCGCAAAGGCCCAGGCGGTTGTAATTACGATCCATCCTCCTCCGTTTCCCTTCGTTTTTTCAAGTACAACATTAGCGACAACGCCACATCCTAGTGTGATAAGCAAAGCGGTTCCGATCAATTCTGCGACAAATGGAGTCATAAAAGTTCTTTAGTTTTCTCTGGTCCAATATTCAAGGGCATCGATGGCTTTGTACCATCCTTTAATTCCGGCTTCAATCCCTGATCTGTCTTCTACGGGTTCGAAGCGTCGTTCACTTTCCCAGATGGTTTCAATTTCTTTAATATCTGACCAAAATCCTACGGCAAGTCCAGCGAGGAACGCAGCACCCATAACCGTTGTCTCAATTACCTTGGGACGAACCGCCACGGTGTTCAGTACGTCGGCCTGGAATTGCATCAGCAAATTATTGACCGTAGCCCCACCGTCTACTCGCAGTTCTTTTATGGAGATATTTGCATCAGCCTGCATCGCTTTGAGTACATCCATGGTTTGGTACGCGATCGATTCTATAGCCGCCCTGGCGATATGTGCATAAGTACTCCCCCTGGTTAAACCAAAAATAGTTCCTTTAGCATGCTGATTCCAATGCGGGGCTCCAAGGCCTGCAAAAGCAGGAACAAAATAAACTCCGTCTGAATGATCTACTGTACAGGCAAGTTTTTCAACTTCTCCGGAAGAATCGATAATCTTAAGGCTGTCTCTCAGCCATTGTACCACCGCTCCGGCAATGAAAATACTTCCTTCGAGGATGTAGTGAGTTTTTCCATTGATCTGCCATCCAATGGAAGTGAGCAGGTTATTCTGAGAAATAATGGGCTTTTCCCCAATATTCATCAACATAAAACAACCTGTGCCATAGGTATTTTTTACCATCCCGGGCTGAGTGCACATTTGGCCAAACAAAGCGGCTTGCTGATCGCCCGCAATACCTGCAATGGGAATTTCCCGACCCAGTATCTGGCCAGTTGTATTCCCGTAGATCTCACTCGATGCTTTAACATCAGGTAAGATAGAAACAGGAACATTGAACATGTTCAACAATTCCCGATCCCACTCCAACGTATGAATATTAAAAAACATGGTTCGGGATGCATTGGTCACATCTGTAATGTGTAAGCCGCCATCGGTAAGGTTCCAGATGAGCCAGCTATCGATGGTCCCCATCAATAGATCACCAGCCTCAGCCTTTTCTCTAGCTCCTTCTACTTCATCCAGGATCCATTTAACTTTGGTGCCTGAGAAGTATGAATCGATAACCAGGCCAGTTCTTTCTCGTATTAAAGGGGAGAGACCTTTTTTCTTTAGGTCATCGCAATAGGCCGCCGTCCTTTTATCCTGCCAGACGATAGCATTGTAAATCGGTTCACCAGTATGTTTGTCCCATACCACCACCGTTTCTCGTTGGTTGGTGATGCCTATCCCGGCAATACTATCAGCTGATATGTTTTCCTTTTGCAAGGCCTCCTTCATCATCTCTGCCTGAGTTCCCCAGATCTCATTGGCATCGTGTTCTACCCAACCCGACTTAGGAAAATGTTGTGTGAATTCCTTCTGGGCAGAGGATACTATGGCTCCGTTTTTATCAAATACTAAAGCTCTGCAACTTGTAGTTCCCTGATCGAGTGCTAAGATGTATTGTTCCATGATCGTTGCCCGTTTTTATGTAATTTTTGAGTTCAAAAATCCTAAAAGTAAGAGAAATTATTTATTTAACATAAAACCAAATTCCCGCAAATTGTGCTGAAGTTCACACTAGTTGTACTAGTATTTCAGCTGTTTATTCCCTCATTAATTGAGTTTCCAAATGTTGAAATTGAGAACAGTGGCAAAACATACCCATAGGAAATAGGGAATAAGCAGGAAGGCTGCCGGTTTGCTCACTATTTTAAACCATCTAATCGTAGCTAAAATAAGAATCAGGAGGATGACAATCACGACAAGGGCCCAGAAGGGCTGTTGAAAACCGAAAAAGACAATGCTCCAGAAGGCATTAAAAAGCAATTGAAAACCAAAATAGTAAAGAGCTGTCTTTACCCAGATGTGATAAAAACCTTTCGCCCAAACTAGTCCGGCTGCAACACCCATCATGATATACAAAATGGTCCAGACCGGGGCAAAGATCCAGTCGGGAGGATTAAAACTAGGCTTGTTCAGTGTGGTATACCAGGTGCTCACCGAGCTCTGGGTAGCAAAGCTGGATAAAAAACCAATGAGAAGGCAAATAACAACGGCAATACTTATATATGCTATTTTCTTTTTCATTCGAATTTTACTAAGTACTCTAAAATAGGAATTTATTTTAATTGAGACTACGCATAAAAGCCCTAAGGATTATCTTTGTTAGAAATTTGATTTATGAATGATCAGGAATTTATTCCTGCCGATTTAAAGAATTTGGCAAGCAGTGGAAAAGCTTCCTGGAAGGCACCCAGTAATATTGCCCTAGTAAAGTATTGGGGCAAGTATCCCGGCCAGCTGCCTGCAAACCCATCACTGAGTTTTACACTTTCCTCTTCAGCAACCACCACTAGTGTCGATTTTCAAAAACGTAAATCGGAACAAAAAACACCCTCGTTCGATCTTTTGTTTGAAGGCAAACCCAACAAAGCCTTCGAACCTAAAATCAAAATATTTTTAGATCGCATCCTTCCATATACACCTTGGTTATCGTATTACCATCTCAAGATCAATACCTCCAATAGTTTTCCTCACAGTAGCGGAATTGCATCCTCGGCTAGTGGGATGGCTGCCCTTTCCCTCTGTATCACCGAAATGGAAAAGACTTTGAATCAGGAGATGAGCGAACAACAGTTTTATCGCAAAGCTTCTTTTCTGTCCCGTTTGGGATCAGGCAGTGCCTGCAGGAGTATTCAAGGCCCTTTGGTGAGTTGGGGAAAGCACCCTCAGCTCAGCGGGAGTTCTGATTTGTACGGAACAGCATTCGCAGGACCGGTGCATGAGATTTTTAAGGACTTTCGGGATACGATCTTGTTGGTCCATAAGGGAGCGAAGACTGTAAGCAGTACAGCCGGACATGCATTAATGGAAGGTCACCCCTTTGCTACTCAAAGATTTGTTCAGGCCAATAAAAACATGTCCTCCCTGATTGAAGTACTGGCAAATGGAAATATGGAATTATTTATTCAACTAGTAGAGGGTGAGGCTCTCACCCTACATGCCATGATGATGAGCAGTACCCCATCCTATCTTCTTATGAAGCCTAATACCCTGGCAATCATTGAAAATATACGGGAATTTAGAAAGGAAACCGGTGAGCCAATTTGCTTTACACTAGATGCCGGAGCCAATGTACATTTGCTATATCCAGGTAAAAGTGCTGAAAAAGTTTTGCAATTTATTAAGAATGAGCTTGTTGTGTATTGTGAAAAGGGGCAGTATATTTGCGATGAGATAGGTTCGGGTGCTGAAAAATTATAATCCTGATGTTTTCTATCTGCAATTTAAGACTATCTTTAAGCGGCGTTAGCGCTAAGACCATATGAAAGGACCACTTTTTTATTCTAAAATACTCCTGTTTGGGGAATACGGTATTATCAAAGATTCCAAAGGCCTTTCAATCCCTTATAATTTCTTTAAAGGAGCATTGAAAACGGAATTTCCCCTTCCCGAGGCGGCAGTAAAATCGAATCAAAGTTTGTTAAAGTTCGCAGACTATCTCGAGCAATTACAATCAGAAGATCCAACTTTGGTACAATTCGATACACATACTTTAAAAAGCGATCTGGAAAAGGGAATGTACTTCGACAGTTCAATTCCTCAGGGATACGGTATTGGTAGTAGTGGAGCTCTGGTGGCTGCCATATACGACAAATACGCGCTTGAAAAAATAACGGTACTAGAGAATCTGACACGCGAGAAGTTATTACATCTCAAGGCTATTTTCGGCAAGATGGAGTCTTTTTTTCACGGAAAATCTTCAGGGCTTGATCCCCTAAACAGTTATCTAAGCTTACCGATTCTTATCAATTCACAAGACAATATCGAATCCACCAGCATTCCCTCGCAAAATTTAGACGGCAAGGGAGCTGTATTTTTGTTGGACAGCGGCATGACCGGGGAAACAGCGCCTATGGTGCAGATCTTTATGGAGAAGATGAAGAATGAAGGTTTTCGAACAGTTTTAAAAGATCAATTCATAAAGCATACCGATGCTTGTGTGGAAGACTTTCTTTCCGGGAATGTAAAATCGCTCTTTGGTAATCTGAAACAATTATCTCATGTAGTGTTGGATCACTTCAAGCCTATGATCCCGAAACAATTCCATCAGCTATGGGAAAAGGGGATCGAATCAAATGATTACTATCTAAAGCTTTGTGGCTCCGGCGGAGGTGGATATATCCTTGGTTTTACTCAGGATATCGACAAAGCTAAAAAAGCCCTCGAAGGACACCGACTGGAAGTGGTTTACAACTTCTAAAAACACTTTAATGCTTAGTAGAAAGAACAAACTCCTGCTTTTAAAGCTGCTGAGTTTGTTTTCGATTGTCAGAGGCTATAACGTGCTGATGATAGTGCTCGCTCAATACCTTGCGGCTATTTATATCATGGCACCGGATCTGCCTCTGCGTGAAGTGGTATTCGACTTAAGCCTCTTCGCGATTGTTTTTGCCTCGGCTCTGGTTATTGCTGCCGGATATATCATCAATAGTTTTTACGATTCTGAGAAGGACCTGATCAATAAGCCCCGTAAGTCTATGCTCGACCGGCTGGTTAGTCAGCGAACCAAGCTAAGCACCTATTTTATTTTAAATTTCCTTTCAGTATTACTGGCCAGTTATGTTTCTTTTAAAGCAGTTCTTTTCTTTGCCTCGTATATTTTCGGAATCTGGCTTTATTCTCACAAATTGAAACGGATTCCGTTTTTTGGAAATTTGGTTTCTGCTGTCCTCGCGATTACTCCTTTCTTTGCGGTATTTGTTTATTACAGGAATTTTGAAACCGTCATTTTTGTCCATGCGATATTCCTCTTTTCACTCATTTTATCGAGAGAGTTTATCAAAGACATGGAAAATATCGCCGGGGACCTCGCGCTTAATTACAAGACCATACCTGTCCTTTTCGGGACTAAGTATTCTAAAATTGCTATTACGCTTTTAGCAGGATTGTCCCTTCTTCCCGCTTTTCTCTTAATTGAGATCTTTGATGTGGGCGAGATGTACCTTTATTTTATCCTTGCGATGGTCCTTTTGATCATTTTTATTTTCCTGTTATGGAGGGCCTCCACCAAGAAGGATTATGTCTGGCTTCATAATATCCTAAAGTTTATAATCATCGCTGGCGTATTTAGTATTCTTCTTATTGATCTCGACCTGGTTTTAAACCGAATTCTTTAGAACGCCTTCCAGACCAAGGCAATTCCCTACCTTTGGGGAAAATTTATTCATGAGCAGATCTGACTATAAAAATGAGGGAAAATCCTCGGGTAGAGGAGCAGGTAATTTCAGGAAGAAGAGTTATGCGCGGGGAAATGCTCCTATCAAGAAAAAGAGGGAAAACGCTCCGACCTCAGACCCCAATCTTATCAGGTTGAACAAATACGTTGCCAATGCTGGGGTTTGTTCCCGCAGGGAGGCAGATACTTATATTGCAGCTGGAAATGTTACGGTAAACGGCAAGACCATTACAGAGATGGGCTTCAAGGTTAAGCGCACCGATGAGGTAAGGTTTGATGGCCGTTTGTTAAATCCAGAGAAGAAAGAATATGTACTCCTCAATAAGCCAAAGAATTTTATCACTACCACCCGCGATGAAAAGGGGAGGAGAACCGTTATGGAGCTTATCAGCAACGCAACAAAAGCCAGGTTGGTCCCCGTAGGACGTCTGGATCGAAATACCACAGGCTTGCTCTTGTTCACGAATGACGGTGATTTGGCCAAGAAACTTACCCATCCCAGATACGGCATTCGAAAGATCTATCACGTTGAGCTCAATAAAAATTTGAAAGCAGATGATTTCCGTAAAATTGAGGAAGGTCTTATGCTTGAAGATGGTTTAATAAAGGTAGACGACGTGAGTTACCTCAACAACGCCCCAAAGAGAGAAGTGGGCATTGAGATTCACAGCGGTAAGAACAGGATCGTAAGACGCATTTTTGAGCATTTGGGATACACAGTGGTGAAACTAGACCGGGTGATTTTTGCCGGACTAACCAAAAAGGATTTACCCAGAGGTCACTGGCGTCATTTAACTCAACAAGAAGTGATCAATTTAGGGATGTTGCAGTAGACTAGTTCCCCGCAGAGGATCCGGTACTATGGAGCACGGAGCCCACTTGTTCCCAGAAAACTGCTTTTGAAGGATTTTCAGGAGTTTGTTTTGTTTTGTTTGAGAGGTAGTCGTCTACCATAAGTTTCAGATGAGTGATCTGAGGGTTTTCACCAAAAAAATTCTCGTAGGCCATATCCCATTTTTCAAAAGCCCGACCTTCCCTTTCCGCGTAACTAAGCAATTCAACCTCACTGTGACGTGAGTCTACCTTAATTTTATCAAATAGGGTTAAAACTTTGTATTGATTCCCTTCGAGATACTGAATAAATTCTCCCTCGTGGTAAAGCAGACATCCGGTAATGCCCTGCTGATGATTAAAATCCTGTGCTTTTACCAGCATTTCCTGGATCTGATCCA
>JABDQM010000094.1 GCA_013042315.1 Flavobacteriaceae bacterium
GTAATCCATATTCTGGATACGCAACCTGTTTGTTGCTGTCCGGATGTAGAAGCGCCCACCCGTAGGGTCATTATCGTCTGAATCCTGCCAATCTTCTGCAAAATCCATGGTGCCATTATTGTTGGAATAGGAAACTGTATTGAAATTATCCAAAAAGGTGTCCTGGCTGTAAGCAGATGATCCAATCAAACTTAAGCTTAGACATATCAATAAATCCCTTAAATGTTTGGGTTTCATTACAAACGGATATGGTTATCGTAAAATAAAAGTAGGAAGGGAAGCCGACTTTGCTAAAATAATGTTGTGAATGAGCTTCCAACAAGTGTCTACGGTACTAGAAATGAAGTCAATCCTTATTTTTAGAACAAAATTTTCAATTCATTTGATCGATTACACCCTGTAAAACAGCATCTTAAGCGATTAGCTCCCTCTGATTTATGAGTTCAAAACGATATTTAAAATTGGTTTACCCTGAAGGTCTGTTGCCTGTTGGAAATTACGGTTCGGACGTTTACATTCAATTGGGCAGCGAATGTTGTAATTGCAGGACAGGAAGACATAGTATTAGATACAACTGCGCGGTACAAGTGTCCATTCATATTTACTTGTACAGCTCTAACGGTCAGTACTGTAGATTGAGTACCTGTATAGTCCGTACCGTCTGAAATATCAGAATAACTGGATCCTCCATTTGTGCTCATTTGCCACTGATATTGGTTTGCATTTGTCGCCGAAATACTGAAGACGGCATTATTTCCAACCCATTCCGTTTGATCCGGTCCCATGGTTGCCGTGGCAGGGGTGTCTTCAGTTACCGTAACCCCGGTCCTTGAACTACTTGTACATCCCGTTACCATATTTCTCGCCTCAGCATAGAAAACTCCTGAGGTTAAAGGTGTGTAAGAAGTGCTGCCACTCAGTAATAGATTTCCCCCTGAAGCAGCATCGTACCAGTCTGCTGTTTCTCCTGCACCTACGGTTACACTAATAGTCGGTACCGTATCACCTGAACAATAAACTTCATTTCCACCACTTGTCGGAGCATTTACAACCGGACAGGTACAATTTGGTGAAGTTACGGCCAAATCCGTCACACAGCCGTTAGCGGCTGTTACTGTTGCAGTAATATCATTACCGGAGGGTATATTGGATATTCGCCACTGATTTCCTGAAATATTTGTTACTGTCCCATCAGTACTTGTTACAGTACCATTACTTACGGTCACCTCTAATTCGTAGGTGTTGGTGAAGAAATTACAGCTTGGCGAACTGGATACGGCAATCGCAGGACTGTCTTCTATCGTTAGTGTAACCGGAGTTCTGAAAATACTTTTTCTATTGGGATCACTACTGTCTACACTTTCGGCGTAATAGGTAATGGTGCCCACGGTGCTTAAAGTAGGGCTGACCAAAGACCCATCTTCCGCAGAATCGTACCAATCAACATATGCGCCAGAAGGTGGAGTTGCCGAAGCGGTTAAGGTTTGGATGGGATTCTCTTCGCACTCAGTAATATCCCCGTCACTTTGCGGTGGAGGTAAGGCAGATTCGATATCGTCAAAGGAATAATCTGCTCCACCGTTTCCGTTACAGGTAGAAAATTTTTCAGTCCCGATATAGATCACCTGTGAAGCATTACAATTCTTTGAAGTACTTATAGTGCCGCCATTATTGTAAATGATGGCTCCTTCCGGAAACCTGATATCCGCATTTTTAACCCACTCTAATACTCCATCACTTTCTACTGCCAGAGTCTCGATATTCACTTCAAAGTCCCCGTTGTTTGGCAAAAGAAGGATATCATCAGCGCCACTATTGTCACCGATGATTAGGTTGGTTAAGGTAAAACTGGTGATATCAACATTTAAAGTAACCGTATTTCCATTACCAATCAATACCTGGTCTGCATCTGCATTTTGTCCCGGATATGAGGTTGCTGCTATCCAGGTGACTCCATTGTACGTTTGCCAAATCGCTGGATTATTCCAATTACCACTGGCTACAGATCTGAAATCTCCTGTGGTTTGTGCCATTGAGAAAAAACAATAGAAGAGCAGCACAATAAATGACACTAATTTGCCATCATTGGGTTTTAGAATAAACCAGTCCTGTAAAAACGAAATTTTTCGGATCATTAAAAGTTTCCAGTAATTTACCTCCTGCTCCTTATAGATAGTATTCAGAATTGCAATCCGAATCTAAAAAGAACCTTTAAATACAGTAAATATTTGTTGTGAAACTAATGTGAAACGATGCCAATTATATTTAATAACAGCAATTCTCTCCATCCTCACAAAGGATAAGGAATTCTGAACGTCTGTTCTGCTGGTGCTTGGTGGCCGAGCAGCGAACCCCATCAACACATTCGTTCACGGGTTTGGTCTCACCATAGCCGACGTATTTCAGCCTATCGCGATCTATTCCCTTGGAGATGATATAATCAACAGTGGCCTTCGCTCTGCGTTCCGATAAGGGCTGATTGTAAGTGTCATTATCTCCTCTTACGTCGGTATGAGAATTTACCTGAATTCTCAGGCTGGGATATAATTCCATAGCATCAACGATGATATCCAGTTCGTCCTTGTATACATCTTTTATTTCAGATTTGTCAAAATCAAAGAAGATCGTTGGATCCAGGCCTAACAATTT
>JABDQM010000098.1 GCA_013042315.1 Flavobacteriaceae bacterium
TAGGCACCGATCCCAATGACCCTGATACCGATGACGACGGCCTTGAAGACGGGGAAGAAGTATTAAATGGCAGCGATCCTTTGGATCCTTGTGATCCGGTCTTGTCCTTGGATTGTAATCCTGATCCCATAGATCTCGAGATCGTAAAAACCGCAGACAGAACCGAAGCCCTTGTAGGGGAACAAGTGGTCTTTACCATTGAAGTGACTAATCTTACAGCCGACAGGGTCATCGATATTGAAGTGGAGGACTTCCTGGATGTCAATAGCGGATTTGTATACGTCTCCCATACCGAGTCGGAAGGTACTTATGATGCAGGTACAGGACTGTGGCAAATTTCTGAACTGCTCGACAGCGAAAGTGCCACCTTGATCATTATTGCCACCATTTCGGAAGAACTCACCACCTTTGTGACGCTGAGAAACACGGCAACCATTACCTCATCGGTCCCTCTTGATAACAACACGGACAATGACTCCTCTTTTATCGAAATTGAAGCAAGTCCCGAAATTCCTGAAGATTGTGGCCTCGAGTTTAATCAGTTTTCCCCCAATGGTGATGGTATAAATGACTTTTTAGTAGTGAATTGCATAGAATTATTTCCAAACAACCTTCTGCAAATATTCGACCGATACGGGAATCAGGTTTTCAGTGCTACCGGATATGATAATAGCTGGAACGGGACTGGGAAAAACGGTGAATTACCAAAGGGTACCTACTACTATATTTTAGGAATAGAAGGGGTGGAGGAAGTAAGAAAAGGATGGATCCAAATTTTAAGATGATGAATAGAATTAGATCATCACAAGGAAGGAAATACATCGTGGCGATAGTAATCGCAATGACGTCTATTTCCGGATTTGCACAATTGGAGCCTCAGTATACGCAGTACATGTACAACATCGGGAGTTTTAACCCGGCTTATGTGGGTTCTGTAGAAAATGCAGAGATTGCAGCTTCGTATCGAGCGCAATGGATTGATATAGACGGAGCTCCCAGGACCTTGAGATTTGGGTCTAACATACCCTTTTCAAATGGAAAGAACGGTTTGGGCTTTAATGTGGTAAGTGACCAATTTGGTCCAACGAGTCAGACTTTTTTTGACATCGCCTACTCATTTCAAGTAAATCTTTCCTCCGATACTTATCTTTCCTTTGGGATTGATGCAGGAGGAGGTATTCTGGATATCGATTTTACCAAAGGAAATTTTGAAAACCCAAATGAACCTCTTTTAAACAATTCGGTGTTTAATAAATTTTACCCTACGCTGGGGGCAGGTTTATTCATGTATTCAGAGGATTGGTATTTAGGGGCATCAGCTCCTAATTTCCTAACAGGTATCACCAAAGACGAAGAGGTGGAAGCTTTCTTCAATGATAGAATTCAGGTTAATTTCATCGGGGGGGTCGTTTTTGAACTGGGGGACAATTTAAAATTTAAGCCGGCATTTTTAGCGAGTTATTTTGAAGGTCTGCCCTTCCGTTTCGATTTTTCTGCTAATTTTCTGATCAGTGAATTCTTTACTTTGGGTGCGGGATATCGCTTAGATAACGCGGTGAGCGGTTTGGCCGGATTCCAAATTTCCGAAGGAATGTTCCTTGGGTATTCGTATGATTACAATACCAACGCATTGGGTCAATACAATCAGGGATCTCATGAAATGATCCTGAAGTTTTTTCTCGGTGGAGGAGGGAATCAACGGAAATCAAAAGCGCCTAAGTCTAGAAAAGGAAAGCCCAAGCAAATTGACAGTCCGCGATTTTTTTAATAAAACGGTATGAAATTGAAACAACTTATTTTCTTTTTATGCTTGATCCTTTCAGGATTGGCGACAGCTCAGGAGGGTATGTCGAAGGGAGATATTATGTTCTTTGAATACCAATATAAATCGGCAATTCAGGAGTACCTCAAGGAAATGAAGAAACAGCCCCTGACGGTACAACAATATCTGAACTTGTCAGAATCCTATTTAAAATTAGGAGATCACGAGCGCGCTACTAAGTCCTATCTGGAACTTTACGAAAAGGATTCTATCCTACCGGGCTACCACTTCAATAAAATGTTGCAGGGCATTCGTCAGACACGGGGATTGGACAGTGTCAAAGTTTTTCTGAGCTCAGAAGGTTCATCATTATCCGCTGAATTATATGAAAATGCACGATTTAATTTTGAATTACAGGATGAAGCCATGGATCAAAGTGTTTCTCCTGATATTTTTAATTTAAATGACAACAGCCCGCAATCAGACTTTGCTCCCTCGTTTTACAGGGATCAATTGCTCTTTACCAGTGCGCGAAGTCTCGATGCAAAAAAAACTTATGAACCCTCGGGTGAGTCTTATCTCGATATTTTTGTAGCCAGACTAAACGTAAAAGGTGATATCGTTGCAACAAGGTCTTTTAAAGGGATACCGAATTTTGATTTCCATCAAGGCACCCCTTATTTCTCTGAAGAACTGGATATGGTCTTTTACATCCGCTCCAATGAAGAGAACGGAAATTTAGTCTTTGACGAAAATGGAAAAAACGCCTTATCTGTTGGATCAACAGACCGAAGTGGTAATTTTCGCTTTCTCTTAAAGGATCTAAGTACTTCCTTTTACTATCCATTTTATGATTCGGCAAGTGGCAAACTTTACTTCGCCGCAAATTTTGATGATAGCCTGGGTGGAACCG
>JABDQM010000100.1 GCA_013042315.1 Flavobacteriaceae bacterium
GCCGAAGGACTTCATCACTTTGTTCACCGACCTGAATCACAGTATATCTATCTTGAGAACGGCGATAGCCTTCAAATAAGGCTGAATACTTCAGATTTTGACGAATCACTTGTTTTCTCAGGCCAAGGCGAAGAAATTAACAACTTTATACTGGAAATGTTTCTGAGCAGGGAAGAAGAGGAAGAAATGGTTCAATCCTTCTACGAACTTGAACCCGGGGATTTCCAGGTGAAGATCGATTCACTTCGCGATTCCAAACTAGATTTATTTGAACAAATTCAGACCGAATTCAATTTATCTCCAAAGGCTTCTGATCTGGCAAAAGCCTTCATTGTGTACAGTTCGAATATTTCGATGGAAGCCTACCCTTTTTATCACAGAAGAAGAAGTGGAGAAGGTACCATGCACGAGTTGCCAAATACTTTTTATGACTACCGAAAAAATATCAATTATAACAATGACGACTTTATTTACCTGAGGCCCTATTACAACTTTATGAAGTATCATATGGGGAATCTGGCCTTCAATCATTGTAAGCAGCACTGCCCGGACGATTTGGACAAGGCGAGCAGGCAATTGCATTTCAATCAGCATAAATTACACCTCATTGACAGTCTGATCACACAGAAGGAACTGCGCGATAATCTCTTCAGAAGCGTGGCAATCGATTACATGTTAAAACACGATAATGAAGAGAATACCGTAAAATTTATCGAGAGCTTCAAGAAATTCTCTGAAAACAACGCTCACAACGAAGAAATTTACACTTTATATCAAGGAATTCTCAAGATGCAGCCTTCAAAGGAATTGCCTTCATTTAAGGTTTACTCTTTTGAGGACAAAGAGGTCGACATTTCAGAAATCAAATCAGGGAAATCAGTAGTTTTTTATTTCTGGTCAGGTTCAGAACCAGGACATTTCCGGAATATCATGAAACGCGTATCAGAGCTGAAAACCGAGTATCCCAATCACCGCTTTGTAGGTCTCAACATGAAAACTGATAAGGCCAACTGGAAAAACATGGTCAAAACTAGTGGCCTGGATCCCTCAGAACAATACTGGACAGAAGACTATGACGAAACGGTCCACACCCTAATTGTTTACAATCCCAATAAAGCGATTATTGCAAAAGATGGCAAGATTGTAGATGCCTTCGCCCATATCTTCCGATCTTTCTGATTGAATACCGCAGAGAATCTCCGTTCGCTTTAATTCCCTTTTTTGTAGTCGGCAAGAAATTTCTCCAACCCGATATCTGTCAAAGGATGTTTTAAAAGTCCCTCTATAGAAGACAAAGGACCGGTCATGACGTCTGCTCCCAGTTTTGCACAATCAATTACATGCATGGTATGCCTGATCGAAGCCGCCAGGATCTGTGTTGGAAAGGCATAATTGTCATATATGAGTCTGATTTCCGCAATCAGGTTGAGTCCGTCTGTGGAAATATCATCTAATCGTCCTAAAAATGGTGATACGTAGGTGGCGCCTGCCTTAGCGGCCAACAAAGCTTGTCCCGGAGAAAAAACAAGGGTACAATTGGTTCTGATACCTTTGTCTGCAAAATACTTGAGGGCTTTAACACCATCTCTGATCATAGGTACTTTAACCACGATTTGTTCATGCAAATCAGCCAGCTCCTCCCCTTCTTTCACCATTCCATTAAAATCCGTGGCGATCACCTCAGCCGAAACATCACCACTCACAATATTGCAAATATCAACATAGTGCTTCAGGATGTTGTTTCTCCCGGTAATCCCTTCTTTGGCCATGAGTGAAGGATTGGTGGTAACCCCATCTAAAACGCCCAATTCCTGAGCATCTCTGATCTGGTCTAAATTTGCTGTATCGATAAAGAATTTCATAAGTTCTGATTTTGATTAAATGTGTGAATAACTGCATTCAAAGGATGCCCTGCAAAACTACAATTTATAATGATTTCGCAGCAGCTTCTCATAAACTTTCCCCGGAAGTATCCTTTTTAAAATTACAGAAAACCGCTGCATGGGGCTCCCGACTTTATAATGAATCTTAGGAGAA
>JABDQM010000102.1 GCA_013042315.1 Flavobacteriaceae bacterium
TAAAAAAAAGTGATTTCAATAATGCCAGTTCGGGATATAATTTAATGCAGAATGGCAAAGCAGATCTTATCTCAGATGAAGTTGTATTAAAGTCGGTTCTTAATATCTATGAAAATGATTTGCCGGATATTATAGACAGACAGGGAGATATGAAAAATAGCATTGTTTATATTCAAGTCAATTTTGTAAATAAACTTTTTACAAAAGCACCTAATGACTTAAATATTAAATTTAATGAGTTTGATTTAGTCGCCACTGATCTTTTTGAACCCGTAAATTTTAATGCTTTAGTCGAAAACATCGAATTTGAAAATTCACTTATTCAACTCGGAAAGTTAGTTGAGGTCAGGTTAGCATATCTCAAGAATACAGAAGACAGATTAAATAAAACAGTTACACTTTTAAATTCTAAGCTAAAATTAGATTGAAGAAATTTTCAAAACACTTAGGATAGCCTGTCTCTGCTAAGAACGAGACTTCGGAAGGCATCAATCAGGGGAATCATAGCCAAAACCATTGTTCCCTAGCCGAAAAAAGATTCAATAGAAAATAAAAAATGAAATTCGCTCATACGAATATCGTCAGCACAAACTGGAAGGAACTCGCAGATTTCTACATCAGAACTTTCAATTGCAAAATTGTTCCTCCCATTAGAAATCAATCCGGAGAATGGCTTGATAAAGGAACGGGCCTAAGTAATGCACAGTTGGAAGGTGTACATTTATTGCTTCCGGGATATGGAGAAAACGGACCAACTCTTGAGATTCACCAGTATAAAAATATTGATGATCAGAAATTTACACCTCCAAACAAAAGAGGTTACAGACATATTGCTTTCGAAGTTGAAAGCGTGCAATCAATACTTGATCGTTTAGTAAAAAATGGAGGTAAAATGTCTGGCGAAATCACAACAAGAAAAGTTGAGGATCTGGGAGAAATTACTTTTGTTTACGCAAGAGACCCGGAAGGGAATTTGATCGAATTGCAGAGTTGGAGATAAAACAATTAATCAACGTATGAAGAAAAGAACATTCGTGACTAATATTCTAGGAATTGGATCAATAACTATTGGTATCTTAGTTTTCACACATTATAGCAATGACCATACTGAATGCGAGAATTCCGTTGAATATTCAATTGGTGAAAACGGAGAAAAAATTGTAACCCAAACGCATAATTGTAAAGAAAAATTTAATTTCTGAAAATGAAAAAATCAAACATCCTATATTTCCTTTCAATAGCTTTCACTTTTGTATTGTCTTGCAGTTCTTCTGAACCTGAAACTGAAGTTAAGCCGACTAACTTAACTGTGATCATCACTATAGTTGGAGCTTCTGATACACAGCCTGCAGGTGACGGGTCAGGAGAAGTGAGGGTGAGTGCTTTTGCTCAGGACGCAGTCGGATACGCCTACAGATTTGACAACGGAGAATTGCAGGAAACCACTTCCAGAACCATGAGTCACACCTTTGAGCGGGAAGGCATCCATTCCTACACTGTGGAAGTATTTGCTTATTCCGCTACCGGAGAATCTATTTCCGAGACGCGTTCAGTAAGCATCTTTAAAGGAGAAATACAGGAAGAAGCAAGCGAGGAGGAAGAAGTAGAAACAACCCTGATATTTTCAGATGAATTTGAATACGAGGGAAGGCCTGACTCCACAAAATGGCACCACCAGGTAATCGGACCGAATAACGGCAGTTGGTACAATGGTGAATTTCAGCACTATACGGACCGGACTGAAAATTCATTTGTCAGCAATGGCACCTTAAAGATCAAGGCACTAAAGGAAACATATAGCAGTGGTGGGGTGACGAAATCCTATACCTCTGCCCGTTTGAATTCCAAGTTTGCCTTCACTTATGGAAGAGTGGAAGTGAGGGCTAAATTACCTGCTGAAGCCGGTACCTGGCCGGCGATCTGGACCCTGGGCGCCAATATTGACGAAGCCGGAAATTATTTTGGACAGCAATACGGCAGTGTAGGCTGGCCGGCATGCGGGGAGATCGACATTATGGAACAACGGGGATGGGACAAGATCAACACCATTGCTTATTTCCATTGGGGAAATACAAATACCGGAGCGTACCAAAGTGAAGGATCTGAAACTGCGGTTCCAAGTTCAACTCAGGATTTCCATATCTATGTTTTAGAATGGGATAGCAGTAGTATGAAGGTGCTGGTTGACAATACCCTGGTTTACCAATTGTCGAATACACAGGATAAACCCTATGACAATCCCCACTATATCTTGCTGAATCTTGCCATGGGTGGTAATTTGGGTGGTGAGATCCCAACCGACTTTACTGATGCTACATTTGAGATCGACTATGTGAGGGTATATCAATAAATTATTAAACTTCTTTCTTGCTATTCAGGCGTACAGGGATCAACTTTACGTTATTTTTTTTTGTACTTTAATTACCTAATACCAATTAATAACCAACTCATGAAAAAACAATTAATTACACTAACAGTTATTGGGCTATTTGCTCTTTCTGCATGCAAACAAGCTGCCCCCGAAGAAGAAATGACCCAAAAAGAAACTCCAAACTATGCCGCCTTTGAATCCAAAGTTGCTATTATCAGTGCATTTTACAAGGCCCATGAGGCTGAAAATCTGGAAGCCTTAGGCAATATGCTTTCCGATACCCTGCAATGGAGCCCTCCACAGTACAACGGCAACCAATGGCTAGGGAAAGAAGATCTTATGGCGGCCTTGAAGAATTATCACGAGAATTTTGAAGATATCCGGTTTACCTCAGGTGTTGTTACACCAGACTCTACAGCTAGTGGATACTGGTCTGGTTCTGTATTTCCAGAGGGAACTGCTACCACTGTGCCTACCGACATTCGGGTCTATGGCACCTGGAATGCTACTCATACCGAGTCGGGAAAATCTATAGGTTTAAAATTCTATGCCCTTATTTCTGTAAACGATGAAGGTAAGATCGCCAGTGCATCAGATTATTTCGATGTAAATGGCCTTGCTGCGCAAATCGCTGCTGAATAGGGTTTCCAAATATAGATCAATAAAAAATGGCCCCTGATGGGGCCATTTAAATTTAATGTGAGGCTAAGTTTTAGGCCAGGTCAAATCGATCGAGGTTCATTACCTTATTCCACGCCTTTACAAAGTCGTGTACAAACTTCTCCTTGGCATCATCCGAGGCATAAACCTCAGCCAGGGCCCTAAGTTCGGTGTTAGAACCAAATATCAGATCTACCCGTGTTCCTGTCCATTTTTTCTCTCCTGTATGCCTGTCGTGACTTTCGAAAACCTCCTGCTCATCATCAACCGCTTTCCACTCATTGCTCATATCCAGTAGGTTCACAAAGAAGTCGTTACTGAGGGTTCCCGGTTTATCCGTAAATACACCGTGTTTAGAACCGTCATAATTGGCATCTAGCGTTCTCATCCCTCCTACCAGCACCGTCAGTTCAGGGGCTGTAAGTGTCATCAGCTGTGCTTTGTCTACCAACATATCTTCGGTTGAAACCGATGATTTTACTTTTCGATAATTCCTGAAGCCGTCAGCCATAGGCTCGAGTACTTCAAATGCTTCGGCATCCGTCATTTCCGCTGAAGCATCCGTACGTCCGGGTGCAAAAGGTACTGATACCTTTTTTCCTGCATCCATCGCTGCTTTTTCCACTGCAGCACTTCCCCCGAGAATAATGAGGTCTGCAAGAGATACTTTTTTATCTCCTTTTTGAGCAGTGTTAAAGTCGTTTTGCACCTCAGTGAGCTTATCCAATACTTTTCCTAACTGAACCGGATTATTTACTTCCCACTGATTCTGTGGCTCGAGTCTTACCCGGGCTCCATTTGCTCCTCCTCGATTGTCAGAACCTCTGAAAGTTGAAGCGGATGCCCATGCAGCACCTACTAATTCGGATACTGTTAATCCTGAAGCCAGGATTGTTTTCTTAAGCTCCTCAATATCCTTCTCATTAATTAATTCATGGTCTACTGCAGGAACAGGGTCTTGCCAGATCAGATCTTCTGAAGGTACTTCTGTTCCAAGGAAACGCGTTTTTGGTCCCATGTCGCGGTGGGTGAGTTTATACCATGCTTTTTGGTAAGCTTCTTTAAATTCTTCCGGATTTTCAAGGAAATGTCTTGATACTTTTTCATATGCCGGATCCATTCTCAGCGAGAGATCTGTCACCAACATAAAAGGAGCGTGCTTCTTTTCAGGATCATGAGCGTCAGGGATAGTCCCTGCTCCTGCTCCATCCTTGGGTTGGTATTGCCATGCTCCTGCCGGACTTTTAGTCAGTTCCCATTCGTAACCAAAGAGGTTCTCTAAATACTTATGACTCCACTTGATTGGGGTGTCTGTCCATGCCCCTTCCAATCCGCTCGTAATCGTATCCGAACCTACTCCGGTCTTGAAGTTACTCTTCCATCCGAGACTCTGCAATTCAATTGGAGCCCCTGCAGGTTCAGCCTCCAGATAGTCTGCATCACTTGCAGCTCCATGCGTTTTACCAAAGGTGTGTCCCCCGGCGATCAGGGCAACAGTTTCGTAATCATTCATTGCCATTCGGCCAAACGTCTCCCTGATGTCGTGAGCCGCAGCCAGAGGATCAGGATTTGCGTTAGGGCCTTCCGGATTTACATAGATAAGACCCATGTGCGCAGCGCCCATTTGTCTTTCCAGCTCACCATCCTCATTATATCGTGCCTTGTTTCCTAGCCATTCTGTTTCTGATCCCCAGTAAATATCTTCTTCCGGCTGATAGATGTCTTCACGTCCTCCGGCAAAACCGTACATAGGCAAGCCCATAGATTCATGAGCAACATTCCCCGCAAGGATGAGCAAATCTGCCCAGGATATCTTCTTTCCGTATTTCTTTTTAACCGGCCATAAAAGAACTCTGGCCTTATCGAGGTTGGCGTTATCAGGCCAGCTGTTCAAAGGGGCAAATCGCTGGGAACCGGTTCCTCCTCCTCCACGGCCATCAGAGATGCGGTAAGTTCCTGCCGCATGCCATGCCATACGAATAAAGAAGGGTCCGTAGTGCCCGTAGTCGGCAGGCCACCAGTCCTTGGAATCCGTCATTAAAGCTGTGAGGTCTTTTTTGATCGCTTTTAAATCGAGGCTTTCAAATTCTTTTGCGTAATCGAATTCCTCACCCATCGGGTCAACCATCTCAGAATGCTGTCTGAGAATATTGAGATTTAAGGAGTTGGGCCACCAATCGCGATTAGTTGTACCACCACCTGCAACCTGCTGTAGTTCACCGTTGAGAAACGGGCATTTACTTTCATCATTGGCTCGGTAACTCGATCCATTGCTGTCGTTTATATCTTCCATGTTTTAATTATTTAGGTTTCTTGAGAATACTTCAAATTTACCAAATGAAACTCTATTATAGAGCCACCTTTGATCGATATAAACTATGGCTCATGTAAATTTCCGATCTTTTGTTTTATTAAGGAATCCGAAGGAAGGTATTCTAGCCGGATTTATATAGAAATGCAGAAAATACTCCTTATTTTAATCGGACCTATTCAACTTTATGAAATCAGCTCAATCCTCATTGCAAATAATTCCTGTCCTCTCCTCATCCGATATTGAGCGTGATCTGGAATGGTATAAAAAGTACACTGGTTTTACCTATGTCTTCGGTGATAAAGATTATGCAGGTTTGCAAAGGGAAAAACTCGAGTTGCACTTACAATTCCATCATGGAACTCAGGATGATCCGGTCCATGGATCTGTTATAAAAATCTTTGTTCAGGAAATAACCACATACTTCGAGGAGTTTGTGGAACGGGGCACTATTGAAAAGGACAAATTGCGACTAAATACGCCCTGGGGCACCCATGAGTTTGGGTTTTTCGATCTAAATAAAAACGCTGTGTTCTTTGTACAAGACATCTAAATAAAGGATTCGTATTCCAAATTGATCATGC
>JABDQM010000116.1 GCA_013042315.1 Flavobacteriaceae bacterium
CCATGAAGCATTTGTGCAGCAAATGAACGAACACTCTCTGTAGGTTTAAAGTCGAATTTATCCTCAGGCATTGCGTCGATGTATTCCAGAGACATGGCCTTGCTTCGTTCAAAGTCGGCCACCAGGCCTTCAATCGTTGTGTTTTGTGCAGTGATGGAAATTACTGTCATGCAGGTAAACAGGAGGAGAAATTTTTTCATGATTGCTGATTTTATTTAACCTTTTAATATACAAATTAATAGTAAGCGCTTAACAGCTAAACTGTTAAGTTTTTACAGAAAGAAAATTAGTGATCTTCCAATTCTCGATCGATGTCCTGAAGGAGATTTGTGGCGAGATCCAGAGTATTTTGGGCATACCTGGATTGTACCAGGGAAGAGATCATTATCGACCTGGTAAGGTCTGTAAGTTCTCGATTTGATCGGATTGAAGTAAATACCTTTGGATCCGGGATTTGTTCCACAGTCCAATCTTCATAATATTCAAGATGCTCTTCCATACTAAAAAGAGCGTGATCTATTTTGCGATAGGAATATCGCTGTTCCATAGGAAATCTATTAAAGTCCGTGGCAAACTGATCCTGTATGGTATAATATTCAAATAATTTTCTAACCAGGTTTTTGTTCTGTATCAAGGACAATCTGCCTGTCGTTTGTAATTCATTCCAGCTGACCTGTGGTCTTATTAGGTTTTCACCATCAGCACATCGCCTGAAAGCATTTATAAAAGTCAGTGAATCGCGAACTTCTTCATCCTCGTTTTCCATGAAGAACAAAACGTTTTGAGCATAGGCTTGCTGGTTAAGAAGAGAGTCTTTGGTATCTGAATAGAAATTAACATCCTCTGAAATTTCCTGTTTTAAAGCTTGCAGATACGTCTTTTCAAGCCTTCTGTTGTCCTTATCTACTGCCCAGTTATTGATCTGCAGGGCTATGAGGATTCCTATAACCACCAATAATATTTCACCTACGGCATACAACAGGTATTTTCTGGCCTGACTCTGTTCCAAAAAAGATTTGCGTAGTCGCCTGAGGATTGAGATCATCAGAAGTGTTCTTTAGTTAATAAAACAGTATTACCCTGTTTTTCCATCGCCGTCTATATCCCTCTGCAGATGACTTTCCAGAGCCACCAGTGTTTTCTTGAGCAGTGTCCGGGTTTTGTCCAGTTCCATTTCAAGGCTGGCTACCCGGTCTTCTACACTCTCTGCCTTTTTCTTCTGAGCATCGAGCTCATCCTGTTGCAATAAGTCCCAAAATATTCCCATAATCTGTGTATTATTTTTCTTTGTTATCCGATCCGTTATTGTCTTTTTTCATCCTGATGTAGCGGGAAACGAGACGGACGCCCAGCCTCGCAAAAAGGATGATGGCAATCACCATGACAATATCGAATCCACTCATTTTATTCTATTTACGTGTTGTTATCATCTTTATTCCTGTGCTAGTTCCTTGTCGAGTAAAACAAGTACACTTTTTGTCCTTTCTATAGCTTTTCTCTTATGGAATGTAGAACTTTTTCGAAGGTTTCCCCTAAAACTCAACATATTTTTAAATTCATTGTCATCCAAAAGAGCGTTATAATCATTTATATAGCCCTGATCCTGATTAGATCTTCTGAAGTGTTTCTGATACAACGGCACCACTACTGCCGGCCATAACTGATCTTCCAGGCGCCTTGTTTCCTGCATCAATGTTGGATAGTCAATTTCAAAAAGATTGATAATCTGACTGCGTAAACTATCCGTTTGTATAAGTTCAAGTCCAGTTGACTTAAGGGTTTCAAAAGCAGAAGCACTCAGGACTACATCAGGAGCATAGTCAGCTACTTCAAATAAATAAGGAAGGGAATCATGAAAAGGCTTTCTATTTTCTAAATGCTCCATTAATTGATCTATAATGGCAGCACCTTCAATCTGACGTTCAATATCACTCTCTAAATTCTCTATGTTAATGAGAAGGTTTGTTTTGAGCTCTGTAAGTAATTTTATTTCCCGCTGATGGTTTTTTCGTTCCTCATTCCATGTATTGATCTGTAAGGCAATGAGGATACCTAAGACTACAAGTAGAATTTCACCTATAGCATATTTAAAATACCTGGCTGTTTTTCCTTGAATAATCAAGTTCATACGTAATCTTCGAAAGAATTTAAACACAGGGAAGGGTTTTACAGCCCTTGATACTGAGCAAAGACCTCAGGACTAAAAGCCTCCACGACCCCTACAAGTGCGTCTGAGGCGTCACCATAAATCTCAGGGGTAAACTCCGATAATTCAAGGACTTGCCCAAATAAAGGCCCTAAATTGGTTACATGAGCAAGGACTGCATTAGAATTGGTATAGGTTTCTCTTACCCTGCATTCGCTTCCATCTTGACTAAAATACCAGTCGTATTGAAGCGTTCCGGTATCCTTTTCCTTTACAGAGGCCATACATGCCTGGGCAAGCTCTTTAAATGCTTCTTCCTTGCCCGGATGAATTTTAAATTTTGCAGTAACCTGGATGTTCGACATATCTTTTTGGTTTAATGGGTTGATTAGCACAAAAGATACGTATAATCTACGATGTAATCCGGAATGGAATAGGAAAAGTTTTAGGAATGGAATACATGCTTAAGGGCACAAGCATTGAATTAAATTAAAAGTTTAAGTAAATTACTATAACTTATTCTTTTACATTAATTAACACTGCTTCACATCTGGAGAGATCTGAATTCAGGATAATGTTCTCCGAATCATCACCGTCAATAATTTCAATGGATACAGTATTGGGTGGAAACTTCCCGAGGTTGTGTGCATAGAGAAAGAGATCGTTAGGCTGGGAGGGGTCGAGTTTAAGTTCGAATCCTTTCTTCTGATAGGTGAGATGATATTCTGAAACAATAGGGTAGCCATTGAGATAAATAGAGACGATATCCCCATCCTGGCGGCCATGGTCCCACAAGTTGATCTGAACAATTTTATTGTCGACTTCCAGTTCTTTCACGTAGGTGATAGACCGACCGTCAAAATCGGTCCTTTTCTCCAATTTCTTTTCTTCAACAACTTCTTCAATGACCTGAGGTAAGGGATCAACACTTTCCTCTATTTCTTTTTCTTCTTCAATAATAGCTACCTCCTCCTTCACCACAACTTCTGTTTCTTGGGGTTCTACTTCCACAGGGGGAGTTATAACTACTTCGGGCTCTTTGGTTACCTCAGCCTCTTCTAATATTTCGGGCGTGGGTTCCTCCTCAGCTAAAACAATTTCCTCAGCCGGGGGTGGGGCATTCGGGTCTCTTTTTTCAATAGTGAAAAACGGCGTTGCGAACTTGGCCGTATGGAACTTGTCTGCCGGGAATAGTTCAATACCCATAACACGGTAATTGGTTCCTGCAGGTAGCGTCTTATTGAGTTTGATCCCTTCAACTAGTGAATTGTTTTTAAAAATACCCAGATCTTCAATCACTGTGTTATTCCTAAGTAAATAAAATTTTATGGTTTTTTCAGGAGGAAGGTTTTCTGTGGTCCACTGGATGGACACTTCGTCGGGTATAGTCCAGACGGTACCTTTGGCAGGATGGGTAATCTCAAGCCCTGAACGCCAGTGCTTCCTTTCCCTCAACTGCACTTCGTTGAGTTCGGTAATAGTCTGTGTAAACCTGGTATAAGGCTCCACCAGAGCCAATCCGCTTACAACCTCCTCCAGGAGGGTGTAAAAGGCTTTTACCTCGTTCAGTGCGTTGGTAAGAGGGATCTGATCGGTATATTTTTTCCGAATACTTTTAAAACGGTCTGCAATCTTTTTACTGGTTTTCTTATCGATGACAGCATTGTCGGCCTTACTGCTCTCATCGAGTAAATTTTTAGCTGTCTTGATCTTCAAATAGCCAAATCGGCTTTGAAGGAATCGAATGGCATCTCCATACGCTACCG
>JABDQM010000122.1 GCA_013042315.1 Flavobacteriaceae bacterium
TCATCTTTGTGAAATTTAAAGCGTAGTTCCTTATACATTCCATCTGGGACAAAAGCAGTTCCTATGGTTTGAGTTAATGCATCTGCATTATCCAGCAAATCTACCTGGAAAGGACCTCTGAACTGGATCTCATCGGTGTCCAGATTACTATTGGGGTCATCATCGTTCTTAAAGACAACATCCCTTATTGAGATTTTAAAATCGGTAAAAATAACATTCTCATTTCCTTTCCCGGTTAATACTGCGGTCTTCCCTGCATTGCCATTTACGGCAGACAGCCTCAATTGGATTTTTCCACCTTCGTCTTCGTTTGAACAACTCACGATAGCAAAAGCAAAGGCAAATACGATAATTTTGTTAAAGGTTTTCATAATATTGATAAATAGGTTAATAAACTATATTCAAAAGTTTTTTAGAAGTGAAATCCTAATAAAGTCTGATCACATAATTAAAACAATCTCGGGGCCAAGATTCCTGATAAAAAATCAGTTTTAACTAAACTGGCATACATATTACCATTAGTAATAACGAATAGAAACGGTGGAAATTATCAAGTTCTGTTAGCCTTTTTCGTCTGAAATAAATCTTTGCATAAGAAAACTGCCCCAAAGAGGGGCAGTTCATATCACAGCATCACAAGTAAGATAATTGGGGCAAAAAAGAAGCTCTTAGTTTTTCTCGAAAGTAAGAGTATCCGTTCCTCCATTTCCTCCACTGATATCAATAAGTTCAATTCGGGTAGAAGACCTGGAAACAATATCCCAGTCGTCAGAAAGTTCTTCAAAAACGGGGGGTGCAGAAAAGAAAATATTAAAATCAATATCATCCATACTGTCGTAATCGTCATCATCTGAGCTGTCATCACTGGTTATCGACCATGTTCCGGTTATCATCGTACTTCCGTTTACGGCATCCAGACTCCCATCGGCATTAAAAGTGAAGGAGTAACCCGTATAATCACTGGTTTCATCAGTCCCCGAATCCACATAGTTTGTAATGCTCCAGCTTCCTGATACTACCAAGTTGGAAACTGCCTGTACAGATTCTGAACTTGTTTGCATTTCTTCATCACTGTTATCAGAGGAACATGCATTGAGGACAATGGCCAGCCCCATTAAAGTGAAGTAAATAAAAGACTTTTTCATAGTTATTAAAGTTTAAGTGTTATCGTGATAAAAAAGGCAATGATCCCTACTGTTCTCGCTCCCTTTACAAATCAGGATCATTGCCGGGTATTCTCTTAAGGATTACAGGAACTCCTGAATTCCAGTTCATCGTCATTTGGCAGGCGAAGGTCTACTTCGAGTTCATCTCCTTCCTGATCGAGTTCATGCAACATCCAGTCGCCATTAAAATCGGGTAAGTCAGGAATATTTATAGTCACAGTAATCGCATTTGCAGATCCACTGGCCGACCAGGTTCCCGGAAAGCTTTCCATGCTCGTATCTGCGGTTAAGGTACCGTCGCTGAGGAAAGTAAAGGTATAGCCTAAATATTGCTCATCGAGGTCCATATCATTACGTTCAAAATCCTTCACATACCAGCTATCACATCCGGTAATAAAATCTGATAGTTGTTCTGTGGTGCAATTGTCACAATCATCATCGTTGTAGTCGTAATCATCATCCTCGTCACAATCGTCCTCGGCATCATCGATGACGTCTTCGAGCTGGTCGAGATTCGCTACAGACACTTCGGTGCCGTCAGACAGCACAAGTGTAATTGGAAACTCCACATTTACTATTAAATCCTCATCGAGTTCTTCAAGGAAGAAATACAGATCCTGATCACTTGAAATGGTAATTGTATCAATTAATTCATTATTCGTATCAAATACAGAAAAGGTAATGGGATAGGCGATATCGACACATTCAATATCATCATCGAATTCGTTTTCTCCTACACAGTCATCTGCGTAATTCTCAAATTCCTCCACGGAATTGATTTCTACTTCACTAAAGTCACTGAGAATAATAGTAATGGGGAATTCTATTTCAATGGTATCGTCGTCATCGTCAAATTCATCAAGAATATCCTCAACGGTATCGAGATCTTCTTCTGAATTTACTGTAATATCCATTCCATTAACTACAACGGTAAAAGGAAATTCCAGGGAAAAGCAATTGGCCTGATCTACGATGTTATCATCTGAACCATCGTTCATTGCAGTCCTTTGCATTAAGTTTGCCACGACAGAATTGGCTTTGAGAACCTCTTCCTGAGGTCCTTCAATAAGGACTGATTCTTCCTCCCGGCATGAGGTTAAAAGCAGGGGGACGAACATTAATACGGTTAATAGTTTCAATACATTTTGCATAGCATACTAAGATTTAAATTAAACTGTTTACTAATAAAACAACTAAGGAATCCTTTCTCCTGAAAAAAAACTTAAAATTTTAATTTCTACATTTAACGTACTAATAAGAGTTATGTTTTGACCGAAGAGCTAAATCAAGATATCTGCAAGGAGGATACCTATAAACATCTTTACGATTCATACGCCACTGAACTGCACAACTACCTGTACTACAAATTTGGTGAAAGCTGCAATCCCAATGACAAGACCCAGGATGCCTTTATAAAGTTATGGGAAAACTGTAAAAAGGTACTCTTTTCCAAAGCCAGGGGTTTTCTTTATAAAGTAGCGAACAATATGGTTCTCAACGACTTGAAACATCGCAAAGTGGTGTTGCGTTACCAGAAAGAGAAACCCGTAGATCGTACAAATGAAAATCCGGAATTTCTTATGGAAGAGGAGCAGTATTTTAAAAAATACCAGCAGACACTTGCTAAACTTACAGAAGAACAGCGGGTGGCCTTTATGCTCAACAAAGTGGAGGGAAAAAAACACGAAGAGATTGCTCAACTCTTGGGAGTTACAAGAAAAGTTGTTGAATACCGTATTTATTCAGCATTTAAGGTGCTTAAAGAAGAATTGGAAAATTTTCGGATTAAATAATCAGGAAAAACGGCGATAAGGTTGTTATATAGATAAGTAAAAGAAGTATGGAGCAGAATTCCTTATTAGAAAAATGGTTGAATAATAATCTTTCGGAGGTTGAAATGGAAACATTTCAGAAATCGGAGGAATATCCCTTTTACCAAAAGCTAATAGCTGATGCATCCACTTTTAAGGCTTCACATTTCTCACAATTATCCAATTTTGAATCGCTGAAGCAACGTCTTCCTGAACGAGAAGTTCCTGTAAGAAAGTTGAATGCCACAACGTGGATCTTAAGAATAGCTAGTGTATTTGTCCTGGGTTTTGCTTTGTTTTATTTTTTTCAATTCAAACCTGAAGTAAAAATTGAAACACTGGCTGGGCAAAAAACTACTGTTGAGTTACCGGATGCGTCCCTGGTTACTCTTAACGCCATGTCTGAAATCACCTATTCAGCCAAAAAGTGGAAAAAAAATAGATCGTTAACCCTTAAAGGAGAGGCTTTCTTCGATGTTGCCAAAGGGGCCAGGTTTGATGTGATTACCGACAAAGGATCGGTTTCAGTGTTGGGCACTGAATTTAATGTCAAGCAGAGAGAAGAAAACTTTGAAGTGATTTGCTTTGAAGGGATTGTGAAGGTAATCTCCGGGAATTTTACTGAAGAATTAAGAGCCGGTGAGAGACTGAGATTACATAAAGGCGAATTGATTAGGAGTAAATCTGCCATGGAGGGTCCTCAATGGAATTCAG
>JABDQM010000123.1 GCA_013042315.1 Flavobacteriaceae bacterium
CACACGAGGAGCCGGAGTATCAGTTGATGGCTTATCGACTTCAGCGACATCTATTTGCTATGGCAGGAGAGTCTATGGATTCCTTTTTGCGCGAGAATAAGGTAAAAGAGCAGGAATACGCAGAACAGCTTCTCTTAGTTATTGCTCCTGATAGTCCGTATACTCATTATCAACTAGCCAGAAAATACGCTACCTGGAAGAAATATCCTCCAGCGCTGGAACACTTGGAAAAAATGATGCAGTTAGGATGGACTGATAAAGATCTAGTGAGGAATACCACGGAATTTCAGAATTTAAAAAACCTGAAGGAGTTTAATGAACTTCTGGAGCGATTTTGATTGATACTTTGAAAATTGATATCGAAGACTTATTCCTTCAACAAAGGCTTTTCCGGCTGCCAGGTAGGCTGATCAAGATCAATTACCTTTAGTAGCATCTGATCAATTTCCCCTTTGATCTTCGCGCTGATATTTGGGGAAAACAATTGCTCAGCCAACTCCGATTTTAAGTACAGCTTAATACGCTCCTCATATTGGTAGAAATCCATACTGACGTTGATTGATAAGGCGAAATCCACAAATTTTTCAAACAAAATATCATCTACCCTGAAGTTATTTACAAATTCAGCTTCGGTATAGTCTTCGTATTGTTCCCTGTCTTCTTCCAGATGCTCGAAAATAAATCGGGGGGTAAAGCCAAGATTCCCCATACTCTTAATTGTTTCTTCTTCTAAATTGCCTATGGGCACAAAAACATCGGGTATAATCCCTCCACCACCATAAACCACCTTGCCCTTAGGAGTAGTATATTTTAGTGAATCGGTAACCTTGATGCTGTCTGCAGACACGAGTTCCCCGTTTTCAAATCGCTCTTCAAAACGTTCGTAATAGTCTTCACTCCCATTCTGATAATCCCTCTGAATCGACCTACCGGTAGGGGTGTAGTAACGTGAAACGGTTAAGCGAACAGCCGAGCCATCTCCCAGGGCCATTTCGCGTTGAACCAGTCCTTTACCAAAAGACCTCCGGCCTACTATAGTGCCTACGTCATTGTCTTGTAATGCCCCCGCGATAATTTCACTGGCAGAAGCCGATCTTTCGTTAATTAGAACGTAAACAGGTTTGTCCTCAAATGAGCCCTTTTCCGTTGCAAACATCTTATCAATCTTCCCTTTGTTGTTTTTGGTGAACAGTATGAGCTTTCCATCTTTCAGAAATTCATCGGCCAATTGTTCTGCAATCCCCAGATAGCCCCCGGGATTGTCTCTTAGATCAAGGGTTAATTTCTTTGCACCTTGTTTTTGCAAGGCCCTCAATGCTTTTTTAAATTCCTTGTACGTACTCTCGGCAAATCTGTTGATCTTGATGTATCCCATGTCAGGCGTCAACATGTAGAACGACTCCACGCTTTTGATCGGCACTCTGTCTCTTTCCAAGGTGACATTAAAGAAACGGTTCTCCTTTTTCCTGTAAATTTTTAAATCGACTGATGTCCCGCTTTCTCCTTTTAATGTCCCTACAATTTTTCTGCTCGCCAGGTTTTTACCGTAAAGGGTATCTCCATCGGCTAGTAAAACTCTATCCCCGGGTTCAATTCCTTTTAGAAAGCTTGGGCCATTTTCAACCGTTCTGATTACTGTAATAGTATCCCTGTACATGTAGAAATTGATACCAATCCCCACAAAATCTCCCTTCATATTTTCCGATACCTGGGAGAGTTCTTCTCTTGGAATATAGACCGAATGGGGATCTAACTTTTCCAGGATATTATTCACCGTAACATCCACAATACTATCCGTATTGATGTCATCAACATACTCGTAATCTATGTAATCTATGAGTCGGTTGAGTTTATCCTTTTTTGAATTGGTGGTAAACAACTTTTCCGGCGAATCATTAAAATCGAGTTTTCCACCAATCAGGATTCCCATAGCCAGTGCCAAAGCGATAACTGTCGGCCATATGTATTGGTACTTCTTCATTTCTTCCTACGCATTTTCTTCTAAAATATGTGGCAGATGTTCCAATGCCACTCCCGCCCTTTCTAAAAACTCCAAACCTGATCCATCCTTGTAAGCGATCTGATATACTACACGTTTTATGCCAGATTGGTGAATCAGTTTACTGCATTCCCTGCAAGGAGATAGCGTGATGTACAAGGTGGCTCCCTCACAGGACTGAGTGGAAGAGGCTACCTTAGAAATGGCATTCGCCTCTGCGTGCAACACATACCATTTTGTATATCCCTCCTCATCTTCACAAAAATTTTCAAATCCCGTAGGAGTGCCGTTATAGCCATCTGAAATAATCATCCGGTCCTTCACAATAATGGCCCCTACCTGCTTTCGCTCACAATAGGATAATTTGCCCCACTCGTGTGCCATTCTCAAATAGGCCTTATCGTATTTTAGCTGCTTTTTTCTGGTCACTATTTTAAGGGTCTGATTCCATTGGCCTAGGCTCTCAAGCACTAAGATACCTGCTTTGGGAGAGTTCAACAACCAATAATGGTTAATATTTAATTAAAACCGATAAGGTGTAGCTTTCCAAAACCTTACCCCGGCCATGTATCGATTATCATGGGGATTGTTATCAATATTACAATGGTAGTGGTCCCAATAACAAAGTACTTTCTCGGTAATTTCAATCCCATCTCCAGAATAGCAGCCACGGCCAATACTGCCGTAATTACAACGATCTGAGAAATTTCTATCCCGGCAGCAAAGCCGAGTAAAGGATTCAATTTTTCATCTTCCCCGGCCATCAGCATTTTAAAATAATTTGAAAATCCAAAACCGTGAATAAGCCCGAAAAAGCCGGTTGCCACTGCCTGTAGTTGGAAACTCAGTGCACTTCCTTCCTTCAGGCTATCCCATAGATTGAAAATTGCAGTCAGCAATATGGTTACCGGAATCAGAAACTCGATCCAGGCTACATCAATTTCAACTACTTTATAAACCGATAAAGCCAAGGAAACACAATGCGTAATCGTGAATACGGTCACGAGAGTTAGAATCTTTTTCCACATCCTAAGGGAAAAAGGAATGACCAGAGCCATGAGAAATAAAATATGATCGTAGGCTGCCAGATCTAAGACATGTTCCAGTCCCAATTTTGTGTAAAACCAAAAGTTCTCCATGACGTTAAGATTTACATTCCGCGCTCGCTCTGAATTTGTTCATAAGCTTTCTGCACTTCCTTAAACTTCTCTTCGGCACCTTTTTTAATTGCCTCGTTTTCGGTGTTTACTCTATCAGGGTGGTACTTTTTCGCCATAGTCCTATAGGCCTTTTTCACCTCATCGTCGGACACATTTTTGTCAATCTCCAATATCTTGTAGGCGTTGTCAGCCATTTTTACGAACATGGCTTTGATACTTTCATAATCCGTTTTTCCAATCCTTAAATAGCCTGCAATTTCTCTGATCTTGTCAATTTCTGCAGGTCTGATGGATCCATCGGACTGAGCTATAGCAAACAAAAAATGAAGGAGTTGAAGACGGACTTCATATCGGGTTCTCTGGTTGAGATATGTACAAACTTTTTGCGCAGAGATTTCGCGTTTCTTGATGACCTCATTAAAGGTTCTGAAAATGGCATTGGCCTTTTCTTTCCCGTAGGTGCTGAGGAAGTATTGACGCACGTAATCCAGTTCGCGCTGACTAACCTGTCCGTCGGCTTTAATAACTATGGAACACAAGGACAGCAGATTCAGTTCAAAGTCGGCCGGACTCACCTTCTGCCTGGATAGGTCGTCAAAGATTGATCTTCCCCTGGAGCCTGAACCCATATTATCCATAAAGCTACCAACGAGGAATCCGATAATGGCTCCCGGAAGGCGAAATAAGAAATAACCCAGAATGGCTGCGATCCAACGAATCATGCTCAAAAAAAATTTTGCCAAAGATAGGGTTTAACCGCTAAAAAGTCTGGTAGTCTTAAGAAAGCTTTGGCTTATAATTTCCTCATATTTCCTATCTTTGTGCTCAATAAAAAATTAAAACTATGTATCCCGCAGAATTAGTAAAACCTATGAGAGAAGACCTGTCTACAGCAGGCTTTGAAGAATTATATACCGCAGAGGCTGTTAAAAAGGCCATTGGAAAAGAGGGCACTACTTTAGTGGTGGTTAATTCCGTTTGCGGATGTGCGGCGGCCAATGCAAGGCCAGCAGCTAAATTAAGCCTGAGAAACGATAAAAAACCTGATCATCTTATCACCGTCTTTGCAGGGGTGGATACGGAAGCGGTTGATGCAGCCAGAAATCTGATGGTCCCTTTTCCTCCTTCATCTCCCAGTATGGGGTTGTTTAAGAATGGAGAACTGGTACACATGATTGAAAGACATCATATTGAAGGCCGTCCTGCTGAAATGATTGCTGAAAATCTAACGGAAGCTTATAATGAATTTTGTTAGTTTATAACAGTTATATAATTTGAACCGCACTATTCCAAGTGCGGTTTTTTTATTTTTGTTCTATGCGAAAGCTCCTGGCCTACCCTTTAACAGTTTTGTACTTCCTGATTTTTGGAATTAGCTTGCTTGTTTTCCATCCTATACAATGGATATGCCTGAACTGGTTTGGATATCATGCTCACCAAAAAAGTGTGAGCTATCTCAATCTTGTGTTAATGTGGTGCACTTATATTCTGGGCACACGGTACACCTTTATCAACAAGCAAGATCTTCCTGAAGATAAACCTCTCATCATTGTTTCCAATCACCAGAGCATGAATGATATCCCGCCTATCATCTGGTATATGAGAAAGCATCATCCCAAATTTGTCAGTAAAATTGAATTGGGAAAAGGAATTCCCAGTGTTTCATTTAACCTGAGACACGGAGGTTCTGCATTGATAGACAGGAAGGACAGCAAACAGGCTCTGATGGCGATTTCAAAACTGGGCAAATACATAGAAAAACACAACAGAAGTGCCGTTATCTTTCCCGAAGGTACTCGAAGCAGGACGGGGCATCCGAAAAAATTTCAGACAACTGGTTTAAGGGTATTAATGAAACAGGCCCCTTCTGCCCTATTAGTGCCTGTGAGTATAAATAACTCATGGAAAATGCTTCAATATGGCAAGTTTCCCTATGGCATTGGTTCCCATCTGGTTTTCAAAGTTCACCCCGCGATAGAAAATTCGGGGGATGCTGATGTCCTTATTTCCAGGGTAGAGGAGCAAATCACCAAAGACATCAGAATAAACCCATGACCAATACAGAACTGGTTGAAGCAACCATCGATTTTGTAAAAGAAACTCTCGTAAATGCCGAGGGTGGCCATGATTGGTTTCACACGCAAAGGGTTTTTAAAAATTCCCTCCTCATTTCCAAAGATGAAAAGGCGGATGTGTTAGTTGTGAGTTTAGGAGCACTACTACACGATATCGCCGATTCCAAATTCCATAAGGGAGATGAAACCCTGGGGCCTAAGCTTGCCAAGGAATTTCTCACTTCCATTGGCGTTGATCAAAAAATCATCAAAAGGGTCTGCTATATCATCGAAAACATCTCGTTTAAAAATACCGTTGGACAAAAAAATACAACAAAGCATCCACTGGAACTACAAGTGGTTCAGGATGCCGACCGATTAGACGCCCTGGGAGCTATAGGTATTGCCAGAGCCTTTCACTACGGAGGCTTTAAAAACAGAAAGCTCTACGATCCTGATATACCACCGAACCTCAACATGAACAAGGATGCTTATAAGAATTCTCAAAGTCCGACGATCAATCATTTTTACGAAAAACTGCTCTTGCTTAAAGACAAAATGAATACCAAAACCGGAAAAAAAATTGCGGCACAACGTCACGAATTCCTTTTGGAATACCTGGAGCAATTCTATGCAGAATGGAACGGAAACCGCTAAGAACGGTTAAGTTTTCCGAGCTCTAAAAGTACGCCTAACATCCCCTTCATATTCTTTTATTGGATGTGTTTTTTTGTATCTTTCATCGCATCTTAAAAGGAAATATTCATGCAAAGACGGAAATTTATTAAAAATGTAACGGCTTCTTCCGCTGTGTTCTCTATCGTTCCCAGTTATGTTCTCGGAAAAGGACATGTGCCCCCGAGTGACACCCTTTACATTGGCGCCTTTGGTGTTGGTGGAAGAGGATCTGGAGTGATTAGAGGTCTGCAGGAAACTGGAATGGTAAAATTCGTCTCTTTCTGCGATGTAGATGATCGGCGAGCGGCCCAGGTCTATGAATTCTTTCCGGATGTAAAACGCTATAAAGATTTTCGCAAAGTTTACGACAAGCAGTTAAAGGATATGGATGCCGTAATGGTGGCCACCCCCGACCATACTCATGCTACCATAGCCCTGCCTTTTATGCGGGCGAAAAAGCATGCCTACGTAGAAAAACCCCTCACCCATAACATTGCCGAAGCGCGATTGATGACGCAGGTGGCTGCGGAAAATGGCATTACAACGCAAATGGGTAATCAAGGAGCCTCCAGTGACGGTAGCAGACAGGCTAAAGAATGGATTAACTCTGGCGTAATCGGTAAGGTAGAACGCGTTGATTGCTGGACAAACCGGCCTGTTTGGCCGCAAGGCATTCCTCTTCCTCAGGGAAAGGACGAAATCCCGGATGGCCTGGATTGGGACTTGTGGTTAGGGCCAGCGGCCAAAAGAGATTATAACAATGCCTACCTGCCGTTTAAATGGCGCGGATGGTGGGATTTTGGTACCGGTGCTTTGGGAGATATGGGCTGCCATATTATGGAGACGCCTTTCGGTGTACTCGACCTCGGTTATCCCACCGAAGCGGAAGCTAGTTGTACAACCAATTGGGTAGGTGATTTTGTGGAAGCCGACTACAGTGCTTCTTGTCCTGCTTCCTCCATTGTCAGATTGAAATTTGACACCCCCAATCACGGAGAAATAGCGCTGAATTGGTACGATGGGGGCATCATGCCCGATCTTCCGGACGAGTTAAAAGATGAAGAATCTATAGGCGACACAGGTGGGGGAACTGTTTTTTACGGCACCAAAGGAATCCTTGTTTGTGATGTTTATTCCCGTAATGCCCGCTTGCTCCCTTCAGAAATGATGGGTCTGTTTTCTCCTCCTTCCCCAACGCTGCCACGAGTAGTGGGAAGTACAGGAGGACATCAGCGAAATTGGGTAGAAGGCTGTATGCAGGGTACTAAAACGTCCTCCAGTTTTGATCGGTCAGGCCCACTAACAGAGGCTGTACTCATGGGTAATCTGGCCATAAAAGCTTATCAATATAAAGAACTCAAAGAAGGCAAACAGTTGGGCGACTGGGATCCTTTTTCCTATCCTGGCCGGAGAAAAATCATGTGGGATGGCGATGCCATGAGGGTAACGAATTTTGAAAAAGCCAACGAGTGGGTTAAAGGTACGTATCGCAAAGGCTGGGAGTTAAAATAACTTCAACTGCCCTTCTTTGTATTCCTGATGTAAGTTCTTATTTAGTTCTGGGAACTCCTTTCCTTTAAAATATTTTTGTCGGGCTATCCTTGCAACTTCCTTCAGGTTTTTGGCCAATGGTCCTTCCCCTCTGTTCCTGATTCCGAATCTGCTGTCCTGAAGACTTCCTCCGTGGCAGCTCTTGATCTGATTAAGCACTTTTTCGGCCTTAGCCGGCATCGCCCTGCTTATCCAATCCGTAAATAGGATTCCAATTGCACCGTTCAAGCGGACCACAGTATGAGTAAAAGAGAGGGCTCCGGATTCTGAGACCGCTTTGGCCAGTGACATTAATTCATGGCTGTTGATCCCCGGTATAAGTGGAGCCAGCATTGCGTTTACAGGAATATTATTTTCAGATAAGACCTCAATCGTCTTGAGGCGTCTCGATAAGGTAGCGGTCCTGGGTTCTAAAAGCCTTCTCGTTTCCTCGTTTAGTGATGTAACCGACATATTAATGCCGATCAGACCGTATTTATTTAATTCGATCATCAGATCGAGGTCGCGCAGCAGCAAAGCATTCTTTGTAATGATACCTACTGGATGCCTGTACTTTAAAAAAACCTCCAAACACGCTCTTGTAATCCCGTATTTTTTTTCCGCTGGCTGATAGCAATCTGTATTTCCGGAGAGAACGATGGTCTCTGCCTTCCAGGATTTATTTTTTAATTTGGCTTCAAGCAGTTCAGGTGCATTTTCCTTAATTAAAATCTTTCTCTCAAAATCTAATCCGGCACTATAACCCCAAAATTCATGAGTATTTCTGGCATAACAGTAAATACATCCGTGTTCACAACCCTGGTAAGGATTCATCGAATAGGACATCCCTACATCCGGACTAGTTACTTTATTGACTATCGTTTTTGGAAATATCGGGAGATATGCGGTCTTATTACTGTCGGCCAACTCGCCTTCTTTTAAACAGTATTCGAGAAAATCGTCTCTCCATTCAGAATGGAGTGCCTCGAACTTATTCTTGGAATTTTGTTGTGCCCCCCTGCCTTTAAGGTGTTTGGAGTTCATTTATATTGGATATAATCCAAATATATGGATTTTTTCCAATATAAAGAATTTAGTCTAAGGCAACATTGACCAGCTGCTTTTTGGTTCCTCTTTTTGCGTAAAAGAGAACCTTACCACTCTGCTTATTCATCAGTGGATTTGAGACCATCAGAGGAAGACGTGCATCTTTAGAATCGATGATTTTTTCATAACTCATCTGCCCTTGTTCATTGAGTTGAATGACAAAAACATTGCGGTTTCTACTCAGGCCTTGTTTGAAAATAATTCTTTCCTTGTTGAGCAGCTGAGGGTTCTCTGCAGCCGTACTGATAAAAAAGTAGGTTTTACCATCTTTGGTGAGGGAACTGTAGGACGCATAAGATCCATCACCTTGAGTAACTTCTGATTTATTGATATTCCTGGCCCATACCATATTGCCCTGAGCATCCATTTTAGCACTGACGATGTCGTTGTGATGAAAGCGTTCTACCCTCAGCCTGCCTCCACTTGAATTGGCTTGTACACTTTGAGTTACAAAATACTCCTCAGCATTGAATAAGATTTCGTCATTGGGGGTTACCACCACATTTTTAAAGACCAGGTTCTTGATGTCTTTGTCCTCTTCCTGTCCAAACTTATCAAACATAAATTGTTCGGAGAAAGGATTGTATTTCTTTGTTTTTACCTCCAGGGAAGTGGGGTCGACTTTAAAATAAGACAGGCCGTTGTACCTGTTGTCCTTGCGATTTGCGTAGAAACCTACACAGATAAGTTCTCCCTTATGGAGTATGGGTGTCAGGGATTCTGAGTATTTCCCCTCAGAGTCGAAATTCTGAGTAGCAATACCAGAATTGGTTAGTTTGATTAATTCGTATTGAAACTTGCGTTCCAAGGCGGTAAATCGCCGTTTTTTAAAATAGGCTTTCCCCAGGATAAAGACCTCCCTAAGGTCACTGGAAACTGCAACTCGCTCAAAAGCGTAATTTTTTTCTTCTACCTCGGATGAAAAGTCTTGGTATAAGGCTTTCTTAAGACCAGAAGTAAATAGATAGATGTCGTGGCGATTATTTTTGCCTTTTTTGTAATGCGTACTGATCACAAAAGAACTTTTGTCTTCCGGAAACAACACCGTGGTGGTGAAACCAGAATTAAACCTTCTGTTGTAATAATTCTTGTCAAGCGGATTTTTTACCGGAGCAGACCTGAACGACAGGAGTTTTTCCCTGGTGAAGGTAAAAGGGTCTACCGGACTCCTGTGAACCCAGTATTCGTATTCTTCAGATTCGTAATTGTAATCGAGAAACAGTAAATACAGTTGTCCGTTTTTAAAATAGCCATTGACAAATTCCGAACCTTTTAATTTGTAATTATACTCCGATATTAATTGGAGGTTCTCATCGTAATGCTCTATAATAAAACCTTTCGGTTTTAAGATCATCCCAGAGTAATAGGCCCTTACCATAAGTGAGCCCCCTTGTCCATCGTCCTCGATGTTCAATAAATTGGAATACTTATACCGATCGTTATATTTTTCTCCAAAAGTATATTCAACGGGAAGTTCTTGTGCTCTAACAAGAAATCCAAGACAGAGCAGACCGAAAAGCAGGATTCGTTTTTGCATATGTTTTAATTAAGATGAAATCAATCAGGATCCTGGAAAGGAGGCTTTTCTTTTTTCCAGGAAGGCAGAAGTACCTTCCTTGAAATCATCGGTACCGAAGCATTGCCCGAAGGCTTCGATTTCCACCTCAAACCCGTTAACTTCATTCTTAAAACCCGCATTTATCGCTTTTATTGCCTGACTAATGGCCTTAGGGGAGTTTTTCGCGATCTTTTTTGCGATGTCTTTACAAAAATCGATCAATTCTTCTGAAGCGGCGATATGGTTAACCAGGCCAAATTCGATAGCTCTTTCCACATCGATCATCCCACCAGTCATGATCATTTCCATCGCTCGGCCTTTCCCTATTAATTGAGGAAGTCGCTGGGTGCCACCATATCCCGGAATAACACCTAATGATACTTCAGGTAAACCCATTCGCGCATTATGACTGGCAATTCTAAAATGACAGGACATGGCCAATTCGAGTCCGCCTCCCAAAGCAAAACCATTGACAGCGGCTATAACGGGTTTGTTTAGATTTTCTATAAAATCGAATAGCAATTCCTGTCCCTGAGCCGCCAGCTGCCCTCCCTGTTTGGTATTAAAATGGGAAAATTCCGAAATATCTGCTCCGGCGACAAAGGCTTTCTCCCCTGCTCCGGTCAATATAATCGCCCGTACTTTTTTGTTATTTTCAAGGGATTTAAAGGCCAGGTGAAGCTCTTTGATAGTTGCGGTATTTAACGCATTTAATTTTTTTGGTCGATTGATCATGACTAAGGCTATGTAGTCATCTAATTCGACGATAAGATTATTGTAACTCATACTTGTGTTTTATGATTCGCTTTTGGAAATCTCACAGAAAATACAGAGCCTTTACCGGGTTGCGAGGTCAGTGAAATTGTCCCTTTATATGTTTCTACAATATTTTTTACCATCCCCAGTCCGAGTCCCATTCCACTTGTTTTTGTAGTAAATTTTGGCTCGAAGACCTTTTCTTTTACTTCATCGGAAATACCTATGCCATTGTCAGCTACCGCTATCTTTACGTAATCCCCGTCTGAGGTTACCGAAACGAGAATCCTTGGAGACTCTACATCAGGTACGGCCTGTATCGCATTTTTTACCAGATTGGTGACTACCCTAATCAACTGGGTTCTGTCTAATTTCGCAATAATTTCCTCTTCTTCAGAAATAAAGTGAATGTAATTTTCATTAAATATGTCCAAGGCTAGTTTTACTGTTTTCACAACATTAAGAGTCTCATTTTGCTGGGCGGGCATCTCAGCAAAATTGGAAAAAGCCGCGGCAATGCTACTCATCATATCAATTTGCTGAATTAGCGTCTTGGAAAACTCCTCAATTTTCATCTTTGCATCGGCCTGCGATGGATCAAATTTTCGCTGAAAACTCTGGACAGTCAAGCGCATCGGTGTTAATGGATTTTTGATCTCATGGGCTACTTGTTTGGCCATTTCTCTCCATGCCTGTTCCCGTTCACTCCGCGCCAATTTCGCTGCACTCTGTTCCAGTTGATCGATCATATTATTGTAGGAGTCAATGAGCTTATTGATCTCCTCGCTTGGATTTTTTACAAAGATCTTTTCATTGCGCTTTGTAAGATTGGTCTGATGCAACTTCTCGGAAATATTTTCGAGAGAGCGTGTGATATATTTTGAAATAAAGTACGCGAGGATGATAGCTATAAAAAACATCACGAGGTATACCCCGCCAAGCCTGAATAGGAACTCACGCAATTCCATACTGTTAAAGGAGTTATCCTCGTAATAGGGCAGATTTAATATACCTATCGGTTTAAATTTTGGATCATTGATATACGTATAGGACGCCTGGTACTTGCTTCCGGCAGCTACATTGTCTTCAACCAGGCGCTTATTCGGACTTTCTTTCAGCCCATTGAGGACTTCGGCATCAAGGCAAAGTGAGATAGAATCATTTTGAAATTTCGGCCTGCTGCTTTTGATTAATTGCCCTTCGAGATCGTAAAGATTGAAATTTACGTTCTGCACATCAGCGATACGGTAAATTTCATCCTTGAAAATCAGGCCGAGATTTTGTGTGATGACCGGATACGTAGTTTCCTGAAGGGTGTAAGCAATACTCTGTTTTACTTGTTCCTCTTTTCGTTCCAATCTTTCCTGATGGTAATCCTTTGACTGCTCCCTGTATTGATAGATGGTTACTCCGGCGATAAGCACCGAAGCAATTAACACTAAGAATATCATGGTGACAAAAATCCTGGACCGGAGGGAGAACTTTTTGAACAATGCTCTTTTATTTGCTTCTAAAGATAGCAATAATCAGTCCAAAAATGAGATCATCAGGCGTTGGGATTCCTATTGCGGATCCTTTTGTAAAGCTTGATCCCAAACATGAGCAATAGGACTAAAACAAAAATCCCTACTACTCCGTAGATCCAGTTAAAGGCGCTCTTTAAAATCACCAGAAAAGTTACCGCGAACAATACAAGGGTAGCCCCTTCATTCCAAATTCGCATAAAATTTGAAGTGTATTTCACCTGGTCTCGCTGTAACTGTAAAAACATGAAATGTGTCTTCAGGTGATAGGCGATCAATAAAACCACGAATAGTAATTTAACATGCATCCAGGCCTGTGATAGCCAACTTGGCATCAGAATAAGCAACCAAATTGCAAATAAGGTGCACAATATGGCAGATGGCCATGTGATGATATACCAGAGTCTCTTCGACATCAATTTCAATTGCTGCGATAAAATCTGCCGGTCGGGTTGCGGCTTTTCCTGAGCTTCAATGTGGTAAACAAAGAGCCTTGGAATATAAAAAAGGCCGGCAAACCAGGTGACCACAAAAATAAGGTGTAACGCTTTGATGTAGTTGTAATACTCCCCCATAATCAATTCAATCGTATTGCTCCTATCCCCGCATTCCATAGAGCTTTATTGTATTCAGGAAGGGCATCTTCAATGAGCTGCTGACCTCTTTCCCTCAACAAATTCCATTGTATACCCAGTTCCTTTTTCCGTTCCCTTGAACCCTGATTGATCCGTGGAATTACACTGTTGCTCTGATTGATCAGAAAAATATATTCAGCCGTAAATTTATTGGGGAAATTTTCAACATCGTCGTAGGCCTGTGATTTCCGCTGGATCATTTCCTCATCCCAGGAAGTCAGATCATTTAACAGTTTCTGTCCTGATTCTTTTAAAGGACCTGCTTCAAGGGATTTTAATACATTTTTTAGTTGTCCTTGAACATTGTACAGTTGATTGACCATTAAATGCATGGCGCTGAGTTCAGCTTCCATTTCTGACATAAAGGAATCGAATTCTTCGTATTGAACCTGTGAAACTTCAAAGCCCGGAGTAGAGAGGATGCTAGCCTGGGTGTTTACAGACTCCTCTCCCATGGTCAACTTTATTTCGTAATCTCCCGGTGGGGCCTTATGGCCTTCAAATCCAGCTTCCATATACACTCCCGGGATTCCTTCCATGATGGGGTAATTCAAATCCCAAACAAATCTGTTCAGCCCCTGATCCTTAGTCAAAACTGGTTTTGGAGGAGGCCCACCGCCATTGTGTTCCTGGTATGTCATGTCTTTTTCCGAACTAAATGAACGAATAAGTTTCCCTTGTGAATTTCTGATCTCCATAATAATCGGGGCGTTAATGTCAGTTCTTGGTAATTCGTAATAGATCACCATGCCATTGGCGGGATTCACTCCTACCAAGGGCTGGGAACCACTAAATTTCTTCGAATTCCCATTTAAAGGACTACTCCACGAAGCATTCAGGGCATTTTCGGGCTGAAAGAGTTTTAAGCCTTGCGTATCAGGCTTGTATTCTGCAAGTACGGCGAGGTCATCCAGGATCCAAAATGATCTTCCGGAAGTAGCTACTATCAGATCCCCTTGATGTACTTTCAGGTCTGTAATGGGAGTATTGGGTAAATTGAGTTGAAACGGCTCCCATAAGCTTCCATCGTTCCAGGATATAAACAACCCTTTTTCAGTACCTGCGTACAAAAGTCCGGCTCTGCCTGTATCTTCACGTACTACTCTGGTGAAAGACCCATAGGGAATACCAGAACTTATTTGAGTCCAGCTCTGTCCGTAATTTTTTGTTTTATACAGGGCGGGAGTATAGTCATTGAACTTATAACGAGTAGTAGCAATATAGGCCGTACCCGGGCTATGTGGCGACACCTCAATAGCATTCACAAGACATTCCTTTAACCCTTTCGGAGTAACATTTTGCCAGGTATTTCCCCCATCTCTCGTAATATGAACAAAGCCGTCATCACTACCTGTCCAGTATACGCCTTTTTCATGTGGTGATTCGATCATATAAGAAATAGTCCCGTAATTTTCAGCGCCAACTGCTTCCACTGTGTAAGGACCTCCACCCTTCCCTTGTTTATCATCCATATTCCTGGTGAGGTCTGGCGAGATCTCTTCCCAACTAACGCCCATATCTCTAGTCCTGAGCACCATTTGAGCACCGTGGAAAAATGTATTGTCTTCGTGTTGAGAACGAACTATGGGTGCATTCCAGTTAAAGAGGTATTTCATGTCTCTTGCCGCCATGCCCAGGTATTGAATAGGGGCTGCCAAAACCTTTGTTCGTGATTTTGTCTGTGTGTCCAGCAGGTCGATATATCCTAAATAACTACCCCCCATCACATATCGGGGGTTGTCTGGATCGAAAGCCAGAAAAGCACTTTCACCTCCTGCCGAGCTGGTCCAGTCTCGTTCCCCGATACCACTGCTTGATAACGATAGGTGCGGGATTCTAACCGATGAATTGTCCTGTTGCCCTCCGTAAATGTTGTAAGGAAACAGGCGATCTGTATTGATCCTGTAAAATTGGGCTGTCGGCATGATGTCCTGACTCGTCCAGGTCTTAGCATAGTCGAAAGAAATGGCAGCACCTCCATCATTGGCAATAATCATATTACGGGAATCGTCAGGGTTGATCCACAAATCGTGATAATCCCCATGAGTTCCTGTAATCTCCTCCCAGGTCTTTCCTCCGTCAATTGAGCGCAGGGCTTGAGCGCTCATTACATATACTATATTATCGTTATTCGGGTCTGTAAATACTTCGATGTAATACCAGGCACGTTGTACCAGTCTGTTGTCGCCACTGACCATTGTCCAGGATGCACCCGCATCATTGGAAACAAACAACCCCCCTAGGTCTTTATCAGAATCGCTTTCAATTAAGGCATAGACTTTCTGGGGGTTAGCCTTACTAACGGCTATCGCCATTTTACCTTTTTCTTCGGGCAATCCCTCGTGGATTTTCTTCCAGGTATCCCCTCCGTCTGTGGATTTGTATAGTCCGCTCCCTTCACCTCCGCTAATAACGATTTCAGGTTTGCGTTGATGATGCCACATGCTGGCATACAAAACTTCAGGAGTAGATGAAACCATTGAAAGCTCGTTACATCCGGTGAGATCATTTACAAAAAGTATATTTTTCCATGTATTACCCCCGTCTACACTCTTAAATATGCCTCTTTCATTGTTTGGGCCATATAAAGCTCCTTGTGCAGCCACGTAAACAATGTCGGGATTATTGGGATGAACGAGAATTCGCGCAATATGTTGGGTTTTTTCCAGACCCATTTTAGTCCAGGTCTTGCCTGCGTCTGTGGATTTATAGACCCCATCCCCGTAAGAAGTCATCACACCTCTAACAGCGTGTTCTCCCATTCCACAATACACGATGTTTGGGTTAGAGGGGGAAACTGCAACGGCGCCAACGGAACCCATCTCAAAAAAACCATCTGAAATATTCTCCCATCGGGCTCCTGCATCAGAGGTTTTCCATAGTCCGCCCCCGGTAGTTCCCATATAATACGTAAGCGGATCACCTATTACTCCGGTTGCAGAGACCGATCGCCCTCCTCTGAAGGGACCGATATTTCTGTACTTAAGGGTTTGAAAATAAGCTTCCGCCGTTTGCGCGTTAAGGCCTGCGGTGATCAGCACTAAAAAAAAGCAAAGGATTCGTGATTTCATCTTTGGTGGGGTATTTTGTGATGCGGCTGCATATGAATTTGGGAATAAAAAGGCCCAATAGCTAAAACTATGGGCCTTTTAATGGACTTCTAATCTTCTATAAAAAGATAATTTAGTTGCATCGCATTAAAAGCATCATTAAATGCTTTGATCTCTTCACTTACCAAAGTATCAAATTGATCCAACTGTTTTATTATTTCTGAAGTAAGTTGATTTTTAACTGCTACGTCCTGGTCTGTTGGATGAAAATCATCGATAGAAACGAGACTGTTCAGGTGAGCCAATTTATTGGTGAGTCTGATAGGAAAATTTAAAGGGTCCTGTCCACTCCTGTTTTGGGTCTGATAGAGCGCTTTTTCCACTTCAGAAAAATCGGATTTCAATTTTTTCGCCTTATCAACGAGTTCTTTGGTAGCCTCATCTCCTTTGTACTGTGCCATAAAGGCATCGAGTTGCGCTGTAATTTTCCTGATCTTCTTGATAGAGCCATGTGCTTTGTCAACTGTACTATTGATGTCAGAAATAAAATCGTGCTGCTTCTGCATTTCAGCAACAGAAACTTCAGCTCTCGGATCGGGAAGGATATTAAAGGTTTGCGTTTGTTTATTGCCATTAACGGACAAATGCACCTGATATGTACCCGGAACCGCTTTTGGCCCATTTAGGCTGGCCCACCACAGGATCATTCCTTTAAAGTCTTGTGCACCTTCCCCTCTTGTATCCCAGACATGCGTATTCCCTCCGGTTTTGGCCTTGAGTTTTTTATCATTTTCCTTAGCAAACGAACTAAAACTAGCCAGGGTATCCCCTGAAACCGTAGTATAGGTTAAGGCAACACTATCTTTTTCCGAAAAATCCTTTAAGTAAAAATGAGTGATGACTCCGTTAGGATGATTTTGCCCTGCTGTTTTAGACGGACTTCTACTGGTTCCACCTTTGGTCCTGTAGGAATCCTTGGGCTTGTATAGTACAGCCTCATCTGAAGCTAGGCCTTCATTTAATTGATGCAGAACGGTGAGATCATCTATGATCCAAAGACTTCTACCCTGGGTAGCAACAACCAGATTATTGTCCTTTACAGCAAGATCTGTAATGGGCACTATAGGTAAGTTAAGCTGGAAGGGTTTCCAGCTACGCCCATCGTTAAAAGAAATATACATCCCCGTTTCCGTACCGGCATACAACAGTCCTTTTCTTTTTGGATCTTCCCGCAATACTCTTGTAAAATGCTCATTTGCAATTCCATTGGTGATCTTTTGCCAACTTTTCCCATAATCTGTGGTCTTGTACAAATACGGCTGAAAATCGCCTAGCTTATATCGGGTGGCAGCAACATAGCAGGTTCCTTCATCAAATGCAGATGGTTCAATACTGTTAACCATTGACCATTCGGGCATATTTGTCGGAGTCACATTTTCCCAAGTTCCACCTCCGTCTTTTGACACATGGATAAGGCCATCATCACTTCCCACCCATAGAAGTCCTTCTTTAAGCGGACTTTCATTAGCAGCAAAGATGGTACAGTAGTATTCTACCCCCGTATTATCCTGAGTAATTGGTCCTCCACTCGACACAAGTTTGTCAGGGTCATTGCGGGTAAGATCTCCACTGAGGAGTTGCCAGCTTTGTCCTTCGTTGGTGCTAAGATGAACGTGATTGGAAAAAGTGTAGAGTTTTTTTGGATCGTGTTTGCTGAAAATGATCGGGAAATTCCATTGGAAGCGATACTTCATTCCTTCTGCCCCGTATCCCATAGGATTATCAGGCCACACGTTGATTCCCCTAACGGAGTTTGCATCGTGGTTTACCCTGGTGAGAAATCCGCCGTAACTTCCTCCGTAAACAATATCATTGTTAGTTGGGTCTACCGCAATATGGGCCGATTCCCCACCGGCAGTTGATTCCCAATCATCATCACCAATAGTACGTCCTGAACTGCGGTGGTTGATCCGAATTGTGGAATTGTCCTGCTGAGCCGCATAGATGCGATATGGAAAGGCATTATCCGTTGTAACTCTATAGAACTGGGCCGTTGGCTGGTTGTAATACGTACTCCATGTGAGTCCGCCATCATAAGATATCTGCGCCCCTCCATCATCCCCTATGATCATTCTTTTAGGGTTTTCGGGTGCAATCCACAGGTCGTGGTGATCTCCGTGTGGAGCATTAAATGTATTAAAACTTTTCCCACCGTCTGTCGATTTGTGATAACGCACATTGAGGACGTAGACCATGTCTTCATTTTCCGTATCGGCATATACCCGGGTATAATACCAAGCGCGTTGACGTAATTTTCGTTCAGAATTTACCTGACTCCATTTCTTACCGCCATCTTCAGATCGGTAAAGCCCTCCTTTGTCCTTGTTTTCTACAATAGCCCAAACCCTATCAGGATTCACTGGAGAAACTGCAACACCTATTATTCCCAGGGTATCTTTTGGAAAACCTTCATTTTTAGAAATCTCTGTCCAGTTCTCGCCGCTGTCTGTACTTTTCCAAAGTGCAGAACCATCTCCGCCGCTACTGAGACTGTAAGGTGTCCTCTGGGCACGCCAGGTAGAAGCGTACATAATTCTCGGATTCGTCGGGTCAAGAATAAGGTCTACTGCCCCTGCCTGGTCATTGACAAACAGTGTTTTTCTCCATGTTATGCCACCATCAATGCTTTTATAAACACCTCTATCCTGAGATGGTTTGTAGATATCACCTAAAACGGCCGCATAAACTATATCCGGATTGTCCGGATGTATTCGAATTCTAGGGACATGCCGACTATTTTTTAATCCTACGGATTTCCAGGTTTTTCCTGCATCCACTGATTTCCAAACTCCATAACCGGAAGAGACATTCCCCCTCAGGGTCTTCTCTCCTCCTCCCACATAGATTACATTGGGATCACTATTAGCAACTTCCACTGCTCCGATACTCCCTCCAAAATAGCCATCTGAAATGTTCCCCCAGGTTCTTCCACCATCCGTAGTTTTCCAAACTCCACCTCCGGTAGCCCCGAAATAGAACAAATTGGGTTGTCCGGGCACCCCGGTTACCGCAGCTGATCTACCACCTCTAAAAGGCCCTACCAGTCGGTATTCCAAACTTGAATACAACTCTTCAGGGAATACGTCCGCAACCGCAGCTTTAGAGCGTCTCTGGGAATTTACATTTAGGGTGAACAGGAATAAGGCCATCACCATAGCCTGAGAAAAAATCTTGAATTTCATGTTGATTAGTGTTCTAGTTCGACGAAGCTAAATGTACCAAAAAACAAGGAAACCCGAAACCTAATAATAATTGAGATTTACAATCCATTTCCACAGGCCTAATAAGATATTTTTACGATCGTATTCTTTAAAGCTAACCTACCTTATCCTTTGTATTCTTTGTACCTTTTAAGATCAAGTTCTGTGACAAAAAATTCGGGGAATTATGATGAGAAACTAGTTGGCTAAAATAAAAGTAGGGCTGAAATGAAAAAATTAGATTGGAAAAAAGTGTCTTACATTATTGGCATAGTACTATTTATAGTAGGCACATTAGACCCACTAGAGGGAAGTGTCCTTATAGTGCTTGGAAGTGTTTTGATGACAATTGTTGCCAACCGTAAAAACGACCGCCACAAAAAATGGTTTTTACTCAATGCTATCCTGATTACAGTTGGGGTAATCTTTCTATTTTATCTCTCTTCCCTGGGAGGTTTTGGAGGCACTTCAAACTTATCCTGGTGGTGGGGTTTACTGATCCTTCCTTATCCTGTGGGTTGGCTGCTGCAGGTAATTCTTTTACTTCTTCGGGCCTTTGGAAAAAAATGATTTCTATTTAAACAAAAAACGAGGGAAAGATTCCCCCGTATGTAAACTATTATTTTCCCAACTTAAAATCGATATCCTTCTCCAAGACACAATAGCTCAGCAAAATTCTTTCTTAGAACGAGCCAATTAAAAGCCTCAGGAAGATATCCTGAGGCTTTCCATTTCTGAAACCCGAAGAGTGATTAGGAGCCTTTCTTAACTTCTACAAATATCTTCAAAAGTATCAGAGTCAATAAGGCGAGCATCAGCACAGCACTGAGAACAATTTCGTAGGTTTCCATCGAATTAATCCCATTTTTACAATAGTACACAATACCACCGGCTAGTAAAATTCCAAACAAAAGGGTCCTGGGTAATGTTAGTTTTAAATTCTTCATCCTATTACTTTTTAATACCATCCCATACAACTTCCAAATTCATAGACAGCTATTGCCGCCCCAATTGCTCCCAAAGCACGGGAAGCAATCTTTTTTATCGCCTTTTTCGCAATGGCCTCTGTGATATTGCCTTTGACAAAATCGACTACTACATCAATTCCTACGGCAACAATGAGACAATCTACCCAATCCTTATCCTCCTGGAGTGTCGCCCCTTGCAAGGCGTAACCCACCGTCCCAAAAGCTTTTACAAAGTTATTGGCGACAGCCATTTGCTCCTTGCTTTCTGACGCGAGTATCATCAACCCAACAAGGGCAATTCTCGGATCATCTAAGTCCTGAAATTCCTGCTGCAGATATTTTTCATCTACATCGTACGACTTTAATAAGCCCTTAGTACCATTAACCATAGGGAGCAAAACTTTTTGGGTTTCTTTCTCCAGGGCCAATACCCTGTCCTCCTTCATAGTCCCTTTTTCAGAAAGGATCTCAGGGTACTTTTCAATCAATTCCCTGACTTTAGGCGTAGTTTCCCTCACAACTTCCTCGAACAAGGCTACTGCCTTTTTATCGTTGAGTTCCTCATATTCGGCTTCTTGTGTTTCACAACTGCCGAGTACTATCACGCCTGTGATCAGTAAAATTTTTAAGTTTATAAAAGAAGCCAGATTCCCGGCTATCCCTTTTACTTTTAATTGCAACATTTTTAATTGTGTCATCTTCTTTCATTTTAATTCAACATCTCATTTCCACATACGTTGCGCTTCGTATTTTCTGCAAAGTAGGATTGCAATACGCAATACCCTTGCAGCACGTGAAAAACAAATGTTGAGGACTAAAACGGATGAAGATAATCAGGCTACTGCATCAATTCTAAGGGAGGTCTTTACTTCCCGACGAAGGAAATAGCCGGTGACAATTGTAGATAGTGTATCTGCTATCGGAAATGATATCCAGACGCCCAACTCCCCGAGATAATAAGGAAGAATCAGGATAAGCGGAATAAAGAAAAACCCCTGCCTCGTGAGGGTCAGCAAGAGCGCGGGAACCGCTTTCCCCACCGCCTGAAAATAGGCCGCCCCAATTAATTGGATTGCTATGATCGGGGTGGCGGCGAAAACCCACCGCATAGCCGCGGGAGTATTTTCTAAAACAAAAATATTACTGGCCATTTCCTCAGCCGACATGTCGGCACGACTACTGAGAAACAGTCCGGTGATCTCGGCCGGGAAAACCATCAGTCCCACAAAAACAACCGTAGCGACAATGGCAGCATAGGTGATGGCCGTATTGATCGACTCTCTTACCCTTTCATATTTTTGCGCTCCGTAATTGTATCCGGCAATAGGCAGAAAGCCCTGAGTAACACCAAATACAGGGAATAGAGCAAACATCAGCATTCTGCCGATTATGGCATAAACCGCTACCATCGATTCTCCGCCGAGATCAAACAGAATATTGTTCATAAGGAGATAGGTAATGCTGGTAACGGCCTGTCTGGATAAGGTGACAAAACCCAGAGATCCAATTTCTTTTAAAATGGGCAGATCGAGTCTAAAGTCGACCGACTTAATTTTAAGTTCTGAGTTTTTGGAGAGAAAAAAGTAAAAGATATAGCCAAAACACAAGAGATAACCTCCGGTTGTGGCCCAGGCAGCACCCTCCATGCCCCAATCGAAGATGTAAATAAAAACATAGTCCATCAGAAGATTTCCCACGGATGGAATGATCATGGCAATCATGGCAAATTTAGGTTTCCCCTCCGCCCTGATCACCGTATTTCCCATCATACAGAGCGCGAGAAATGGCACCCCGTAGAGAACAATGGTATAATAGATCTTTGCCGGTTTAAAAATAGCTCCTTTGCCCCCAAAAGCGGGAATAAGTCCGTCTGCGAAATACAAGCCAAATGCCACCATGGTAATGGTGACCAAAAGGGTGAGGGATATCTGATTGCCAAAAGTCTTTAAAGCTTTGTGCTTGTTTTCGGCTCCCAGGGCCCTGGAAATAATGCTGCTTCCTCCAATTCCAATGGCCATGCCCAGAGCGGCGATAAAAAACGAAACCGGCAATACTACATTGATGGCCGCAATCGCTATTGAGCCGATCCAGTTCCCTACAAAAATGGTATCCACCAGGATATTCAGGGACATAACCAGAATCCCTATGGAAGCAGGTACTGCTTGTTTGATCAGGAGTCTCCCGATTGATTCTGAGCCTAAATCATCTGAGGAGACCTTTGCCATTAAACCGGAAGTAGGTTTTTTGTTTCCCAATCAGAAATCCAGGAAGCCATCAGCTCAACCCAATCGTCTCGATCATTGAGACAGGAAATGTGCTTGTAATGTTCTCCCCCGGCTTCTTCAAATTGTTCTTTTCCTTCCATCGCAATCTCCTCCAGAGTTTCCAGACAATCACTGACAAAAGCAGGTGTAATCACCGCGAGATTCTTTTTACCTTCTTTGGCAAGTCGCTCAAATTCGAAATCAGTATAGGGTTTTAACCATGGATCTCCAGCAAGGCGCGACTGAAAAGAGGTGCTTACCTTATCCTCATCCAGCCCAAGAGCAGCTTTAACCAACTCTGTGGTTTCGTAGCACTGATGTCTGTAACAGGTATGATGGGCAACAGAATTAACCTTGCAACAGCTACCGTCTATCTTACAGTGAAAGCGGGTAGGGTCCGACTTTCGGATATGTCTTTCGGGGATCCCGTGATAGGAAAACAACACGTGATCGTAGTCGAAATCTTTTAAACCCTCAGCAATACTCGTCGACAATACCTTTATATAATCAGGACGGTGGTAAAAGGCAGGCAAGGTTGTCATCTTCATGGAAGGAAAGTTGTTACGCTGATCTTCCAAAGCCTTTACCACCACAGTTTCGTAAGAAGACATGGCGTAATGGGGATACAAAGGCACAAGCAGGACGTCATCTACTCCCTTCTTGTCGAGTTCTTCGAGGGCATTTTTTATACTCATAGAACCGTAGCGCATTCCGAGGGCAACTGGGAGGTCCGTATTCCCGCGAACCTTCTCAGCAAAACGTTCCGATATGACAATCAGTGGCGAACCCTCTTCCCACCAAATTTTTTTATACGCCTTGGCAGATTTCCTGGGGCGGGTTTGCAGGATGATCCCACGAACCAGAATGTTTCGTAATATTTTCGGCACATCGATCACCCGTTCATCCATTAAGAACTCGTCCAAATAAGGTTTAACATCCTTTGCTGTAGGACTATCAGGTGATCCCAGATTTACTAATAAAACTCCTTTCAAAACACAATTTTTTTAACCCCGCAAAAGTACGACTTGTACCTCAACTGACCACAGCTCATTCCAATACTTTACTTATGTTGAAATAGAGATTGCTAATTTCGTATGGTATTACCCCGAATGTTCCTTATTTTACTCTTTAAACGTATATATCTGATGCAAGAAGAATTCCTGAAATTACCTTCCAACGAATCTCTGTTTTATGTTTTCGGCGGACTGCTTTTACTTGTCCTTATCTACATAATTACTACTGTGATATTGAGGAAAATTGGGAAAGATGACAAGTATCTCCTCCCAAAGGATACAGTAAAAAAAATATCTCTTCCTCTCGTTTTTATTCTCCTTTCCTTTTTGATCCGAATGGGTTCACTAAGAGAATTATTAGGCCTGGAGGATTATGAGATCTGGTTTAAAAAGATCAGTACGCTGCTCTTTATTTTTTCATTTACCTGGTTGCTGATCAGGATTATCAAATTGATCAAACAATTGGTGATCAACAATTACGATGTGCATTCTACCGACAATTTAAAGGCGAGAAAAGTCTACACACAATTCACCATCCTGGAGCGAATATTTATTTTTATCGTGACCATCATGGCCTTGGGAGTAGCCCTGATGAGTTTTGAGGAAATACGTGAGATAGGGATCAGCATTTTTGCATCCGCCGGTGTTGCAGGGATCATCATAGGTTTTTCCGCTCAAAAAATGATCGGTGCTATCCTGGCCGGAATACAGATCGCCATTGCACAGCCCATTAAAATTGATGATGTAGTGGTCGTAGAAGGTGAATGGGGACGTATTGAGCAGATTACACTGACCTATGTGGTGGTCGCCATCTGGGATAAAAGACGACTAGTACTTCCCACCACTTATTTTATAGAAAAACCATTTCAAAACTGGACCAAAACTACAGCGGATATTCTGGGAACCGTATTTCTATACACAGACTACAAAGTTCCCTTCGATAAATTGCGCGAAGAGTTAAAACGCATCCTGGACAACACCGATTTATGGGATGGAAAGACTCAGAATATTCAAGTGACTAATGCAACAGGCGTCCATGTAGAGATCAGGGCCCTGATGAGCGCAAAAGACTCCCCTACAGCTTGGGATTTAAGGGTACATGTTAGAGAAAAGCTGATCACTTTTTTACAAGAAAATTATCCCGACAGCCTGCCACGTACCCGCGTTTTATTGAAAAACCAAGAGGAGGCTGAAAGCAAATAAAGTATATCAGGTATCAGCATTAACAACGATCCCAAATCTTTCAATTTATTGATAGGTTATATTGCTTTACCTTTGAAGAACACTTCTCATATGAACCGACATACATTCTTTTTTATCATCTTATTTATCAGTGGAACTGTTTGCAGCCAAAAGATCAGCTGTTCTCCTGAAAACCGCAAAGCTGTAGAGTCAAAAATTGATAAAATTCAGGATATTCCGAAAGATGTGCCCGGAGAAACACTCATAGCTATAGGAAAGACATTTGTGGGAACTCCTTACGTAGCTAAGACCCTGGAAACAGGATCAGAGGAATCAGTTGTTATAGAATTAGAAGGTCTCGATTGTACCACCTTCGTGGAGAATGTGCTGGCCTTTGGATTGATAAAACAAGACCAAAATTCCGACTTTGACGACTTTGTTAAGGCACTGGAAAAAATACGGTACAGAGGGGGAAATCTGAATGGCTATGCCTCGCGTCTCCACTATTTTACCGAATGGATTACCGACAATGAAGATAAAGGTTTGATCACTGACATCACTGAATCCCTTGGTGGAAATAATACCCCCAAAGCGCTTCATTTTATGACCGAGCATCGCTCCCTTTATCAGGCTCTTGAAGAGGAAAATACTTTTCAGGAAATGGTAAAAGTAGAAAACTCACTCCCAGATCATCCTTACTGCGTATTGTCAGTGGAAACCTTGAAGGAGAATGAAGATATGCTGAGATCAGGAGATATTGTAGCCCTGGCAACCTCAATTGAAGGCTTGGATGTGACCCATACTGGATTTGCGATACGGATGCCCAATGATCGCATACATCTCTTGCACGCCTCCACTTCCGGAGCTGTCAAAATATCAGACCTGCCCCTGGTTGATTACCTAAAAAAGATCAATAAAAATACCGGCGTAATCGTGGCAAGACCAATTTTTTAACTTCATTCATTTTGCCCGAGACAGTAAAATATCCCTCCCAAGAGGTGTTTTTGAAAATCGGGGTCGTCGTAAGCTTCTTCGGTATGCCCGAGACCGGTGTAAAATGAACGCCCACCCTCGTATTCATGGTGCCAGGCTATGGGGTGGTTATCTCCGTTCTCCCCTCCCGAATATGAGCTTTCATCGAGTTGCATTAAAACATTGATATCCGGATTTATCATTTTGAAATTGTACCATTCATCAAAGTGAGCCCATTTTTCATCTAAGTGTTTGGTGGACGGATGAGATCGATCTACCACATCAATAGTGGCCTGTTGTTGTTCGGGATGACTCTTGAAATACGCCCCAACTAATTTCCCATACCACGGCCAGTCGTACTCTGTATCCGTGGCCGCATGTATTCCCATATAATTTCCACCCTGATTGATGTACTTTGTGAAAGCCTGCTGCTGTGCTTCATCGAGCACATCTAGGGTGGTGCTGAGAAAAATCACTAAGGAATACTTATTTAAATTATCCTCATTAAAATCTTCTGAATTTTCAGTCTGGGTGATGGTAAACGAATTCGCTTTCGACAAGTCCTGAAGAGTACTCACCCCTTTTTCTATAGCCTGATGACGGTAACCCTGAGTTTTCGTAAATACGAGTATTTTCGGAATAATTGCTGGCAGTTCTTCAGAGGCTGAACTGTCTTTAGCGTTCTTTGCTCCCTGCTCACACCCTAAAAGAAGGAAGACAATTGTCAGTCCCATTAACAAAACATTTCTTACTCCCATTTTTTACAGATTTTGATTAGACGATCCTCCACGGAGGGTTTTTCCTGTTTTTTCCGGCGTAATACAGCACCAGCTGATTTTGATCCGGGTCTTTTAATCGCGCCTCCCTCCAGATCCACCTTTTGTCATTAGGCAATTCGTCAAAGGTGACTCCTTTTTCTACCAATTCCTCCACGTATTGGTCCAGATTCTGACACTCAAAATACACCATGACTCCCTTTCCTTTCTGCAAATGCTCTACCTGATGTACAGAAAAAGTAGCATCACCTTCAGGGCATTCAAATCTGGCGTAGTTGGGCAAGGCTTTAATAATGAGTTTTAACCCGATCTTTTCGTAAAACGCTATGGACTTCACCAAGTCCATCGAGGGCACGGTTACTTGATTGAGGTTCATCCTGATTTTGTTTATTAATAGGTTGTTCCTTAAATATCAGGAATTTGATCCAAATTAAAAAATGAAAAACTACAGAGAAACGATGCTTTTTGTAATCCTTATTGCCCTTGTGCCATAAGATACTTCTTGGGGGTAGTCCCGTACTTCTTTTTAAAGGAAGCAATGAAATGGCTGGATGTGCTATATCCTACCTTTAGTCCTACCTCATTGACGTTGTACTGATTGGATTCGAGCATCTTTCTGGCCATCTCCATCTTGTAATCAAAAAGAAAGCTGTACACGGTATCTCCGTAGATCTGCTTGAATCCCTCCTTCAGTTTTTTCAGGCTAAGGCCGATTTCCTCAGAAAGCTCCTTAAGAGTAGGAGGCTCGGCCATTCGCTCAAGGATAATTTCCTTGGCCCGTCTGATGCGCTTTACATTATCCTCGTCTGCCAAAAAGGGGCACTGTTCAATTGAAGTGGTATCTGCCCGGTTAAAGTACAAGGCTATCAACTCGTAGACCTTTCCTTTGAGGTATAAATCGGTGATGTTAGGATGAAGGTTGTAATTCATAATCTGACTCAGGACTACGGCTATCGGAGGGGTTATCAGCTCCTGAGTATAGTACTTCTTATCCTTAAAATCTTCACTGAGAAAGGGAATATATTCTGCCTGAAGAGAAAATAGCGAATGGAATTTCTGAATGCTCATCACCAAAGACAACATCCAGGAATTAGCTTGCAATTCACAATTTAAAGGGAGGTCTATCTGAGTATTATACAACAAAAGGGACTGCTCTGCAGGTACATCCAGAGCGTAGTCCCCCTGATTGTAAATAAATTTCACCCCGCCTTTGATACAAAAATGAAATTGCAAAAAGGAACGGTCTATATTTTTGGTAAACGTCTGTTTTTCAGAAGTTTCATTCTGCACTTTTAATATCGAAAAACCGTGTTCAATATGGATTTCCTGAATTGAACCTTCAGCGATATTTTTTTGTTCCATAATCTTTGTATTCATCGATTAGTTATTTAGAACAAGTCTAAATAATATTTAATCTAACATCCGCTATCACTACAAAATTACGAGTATTGAGTGATTTTACCACAGCTGGAAACCAAAAAAACTTAAAACGATACTTTAAGTACCTACAGCGTTATTTTTCTATACAGGAAGGACCTAAATTTGCAGCGAAGTTGCTATGATGAAGAATTACCACTTATCTAAACACAATTCATTTTATACTGTGGGGTTGAGTTATCTGAAAGCCGATGCGGTTTTAAGAGGTAAGTTCAGTCTCGGAGAATCAGGAGAGGAAAACATCCTTAAAGAAGCGAGAGAACTCGGTATTGATGGATTGCTGATAACTGCCACTTGTAATAGAACGGAACTTCACGGTTTTGCTCAGCATCCCTTCCAGCTGATAAAGCTCTTATGCGATAATTCCAAAGGCAGTGTAGAGGAATTCCAGGAGGTGGGATATGTGTACAAAAATTACGAAGCTATCAACCACCTTTTTAGGGTGGGCACCGGCCTGGACAGTCAGATTCTCGGCGACTTTGAGATCATAAGTCAGATTAAAAAAGGGTTTACCCGCTCAAAGAAACACGGATTGGGCAATCCTTTTCTCGAGCGCCTTACCAACTCCATTCTCCAGGCAAGCAAGAGGATCAAAAATGAAACCGAGATTTCGAGCGGTGCCACATCAGTAGCTTTCGCGTCGGTGCAATATATCCTTGAGACTATTCCGGATATTTCAGAAAAAAATATTCTGCTTTTCGGCACCGGAAAGATCGGAAGAAACACCTGTGAAAATCTTCTCAAACATACAGAAAACACTCATATTACCCTGATCAACAGGACCAGGGACAGAGCGGAAAAGATTGCCGGAAAATTTAATTTGTTAGTTAAAGACTACGGTGAATTACAAGAAGAGATCCGGCAAGCCGACATCCTCGTCGTGGCCACCGGAGCACATTCTCCTACCATTTCAAAATCCCTGATCCATATCAACAAACCCCTCCTGATCCTCGACCTTTCCATTCCCAAGAATGTAGCTGAGGATGTCACCGAAGTTCCGCAACTAACTCTGGTTCACTTAGACCACCTTTCACAACGCACTGACAAGACTCTTGAGAAACGAAAGAAATATATTCCCAAGGCAGAAAAAATCATCGAAGAGGTAAAGAAAGAGTTTACCCAGTGGCTGGAAACCCGAAAATTTGCTCCCGTCATCAAGGCCTTGAAACAGAAACTGGAAACCATGAAGGAACAAGAGCTCGATTTTCAATCGAAGAAGTTACCCGACTTTAATTCGGAACAGGCCGATATTATTTCAGAGAGGATCATCCAGAAAATCACCAAACAATTTGCCAATCATTTAAAGGATACCGAAGTGGATGCCGATGACAGTCTCGAGCTCATACAGCGTGTTTTTCAACTAGAAGTTGAAAAGTTATGAGCAAGGTGATCCGGATCGGAACCCGGGATAGCGAACTAGCCCTTTGGCAGGCTAATACCGTAAAAAGTAAGCTAGAGGAGCTGGGATACCGATGTGAACTCGTCTCGGTAAAAGCAACGGGAGACCTGATATTAGACCAACCTTTATACGAGTTAGGTATCACCGGGATCTTTACGAAAACTCTGGATATTGCTCTACTCAAAGGAGAAATTGATATCGCCGTTCACTCGATGAAGGACGTACCCACCAGTCTTCCAAAAGGCGTCGTTCAGGCGGCTATACTTAAGCGAGGCAACCCTCATGACCTCCTGGTACACAAAGGGCTGGATTTTTTAAATGCCGAAGGAATTGTCGCTACGGGAAGCCTGAGGCGAAGAGCCCAATGGCTACACCGATATCCGCTGCATGAGATCACTGATCTAAGGGGGAACGTAAATACTCGTCTCGAGAAATTCAGGACACACAATTGGGACGCAGCAATCTTTGCGGCGGCCGGACTTGAACGTATCTCACTTCTTCCCGAACAGTACAGTACTCTGGACTGGATGATCCCCGCCCCTGCGCAAGGAGCAATGATGGTGGTTACCATGGAAGAAAACTCTTATTGCCGGGAAGCTCTTAGCCCGTTAAATGATAGTGAAACTGAAATCTGTACTACTGTGGAACGGGAATTTTTAAAAACCCTGGAAGGCGGATGTACAGCTCCGATTGGCGCCCTTGCTGTAATCAAAGAAGAGGTCCTTCACTTTAAAGGTATATTACTTTCCCTTGATGGAAGTAAAAAATACGAAGTGCAAAAGCAAGGAAGTATAAAGGAGGTTGCTCATTCAGGCAAAGTTTTTGCCGAAGAGATACAGAAACAGGGCGGAGTAGAACTGATGTCGGAGATCAAAGCACAAATCGGAAAATGAACCCTGTCCTTTCCACAAGAAGTCTGAGTGAGTTGCAGATGATGATGCTGAAAAAAGCAGGCATTAGCGTGGAGACTTATGATGCTATTTCGATAAGCCTACTCGAGACCGAACTTCCAACCGATTACAGACATTACATTTTTACCTCAAAAAATGGGGTTAAGGGATATCTGCGAAACAAAAAGAAAGGTATCGCGTCTCAAAGGGAAGTAGCATGTTACTGCGTTGGGGAAAAAACCTTTGCTCTTCTGGAAGAAAAAGGCCATAATGTGGTAAAAATGGCCGAAAATGCATCGAAATTGGGCGATTTTATAGTTAAACAGGCCGAAAAAGGTCCCTTTTTGATTTTTACCGGCAATCGAAACAGACCTGAGCTCGGTGATTTATTAAGGCTTCATAAATTCAACTTTGAAGAGATTTGTGTGTACGAAACTCATCTCAATCCCCGAGAATTTGACCGGCATTTTGAATGCATGCTGTTTTATAGCCCCAGTGGGATTCAAAGTTTTTTGATGGAAAATTCAGCCGCTAATTCTAAGGCTATCTGTATTGGGGAAACCACGGCAAAGGAAGCACGAAAGCATTTTAGTAAGGTTTGGGTGGCCGACAAAGCAACTACGGATTCAGTAATTAACAAATTGATCGAAATTTATCCTACAATAGCAATATCATAACCTATGGCACTTAAAAATGACCTCTTTCTTAGAGCACTTAAAGGCGAAACTGTAAATCGACCCCCTGTGTGGATGATGAGGCAAGCAGGCAGATACCTTCCGGAATTTATGGAGATCAAGAAAAAGTATGATTTCTTTACGCGTTGCCAGACTCCTGAACTCGCGTCCGAAATTACGGTGCAACCTATCAGAAGGTACGGTATGGATGCTGCTATCTTGTTCAGTGATATCCTTGTGATCCCCCAGGCAATGGAAATTGAGGTACAGATGAAGCCCAACTTCGGGCCTTACCTTCCCAACCCCATCCGTTCGCAAAATGCCCTGGACAAAGTGGTAGTGCCTGACGTAGAGGATAGCCTTGGATACGTTATGGAGGCCATAAAAATGACCAAGGAAAAATTACAGGATGAAGTACCACTTATCGGCTTCGCCGGTTCTCCCTGGACCATCTTGTGTTATTGCGTACAAGGGCAAGGAAGTAAGACTTTTGACAAGGCCAAGGAATTTTGTTTTACACAGCCCACGGTTGCCCATTCCCTTTTGCAGAAAATTACAGATACCACAATCGCCTACTTAAAAGCCAAGGTAAGAGCCGGAGTAAATGCTGTACAGGTTTTTGATTCCTGGGGGGGAATGTTGTCGCCTCAGGATTACAATGAGTTTTCATGGCCCTATATTCAGCAGATCATAGATGCGCTGAAAGAAGAAATTCCCGTTATCGTTTTCGGGAAAGGATGCTGGTTTGCCCTGAAAACAATGTCAGAATCCGGGGCCTCGGCCCTCGGAGTAGACTGGACTTGCTCCCCCCGGAATGCGCGTTACCTCAGCGGCGGAAATATAACCTTACAAGGAAATTTTGATCCCTCCCGCTTATTCTCTAGTCCGGCAGAAATCAAAAAAATGGTGAATCAAATGATCCGCGAATTTGGTAAAGACAAGTATATCGTTAATCTGGGGCACGGGATTTTGCCTACGGTGCCTGTAGAAAATGCGGGGGCCTTTATTGAGGCCGTAAAATCCTATTCTGAAGGGTGAAAGAACTTTGGGGAGTCATAAGGCGGGCAAAACCGAGACAGTTAGGTGAGTTGATCGTACTTTGTCTGTCTCACCCGCGTTTTATTTGGCCCACCTATAAGGCAACAAATAGAGCAATTGCCTTAGCGAATACTCATTTTGGGGCGTCGCATCGCAGAAACACTCCTGCAAACGCCTTCAGGCACGCCCTTTGGAACTGGCTCATCGCAGAAGCCTGTTTCAAAAGAGTAAAGGATGCAGACAAAGTATTTTTATGGACAGAGAAGATCACAGCTATGCATGAAAAGATCTTACCGGCTAATGCAATCTCCAATGCCATGGATTTACATAATAACGCCGTTGGCAGAGCGCTTTTCAAATCAAATACCAGTTCAGAAATGAAGTCGGGAGTAAACCTTATACTCAATTTGACAAAGCGTTCCATAAAAGTCAATACTCTGGAAGAAATCATTCAAA